>DASRQG010000327.1:0-5676 GCA_035645995.1 Mariniphaga sp.
AAATAATCTTTCCCTTTAGCCCATCCACCCGTGTTCCGCTGAAACAAAAGTACATTTTCTGCAATTTGTACCGCCTCACTACTGCTGTACCAGGAAGCAGTTCTCGACAATATGCTTTTAAGTGACTGCGCTTCAGCTGTGAAACCGGCAACGATTATATAAAATACAAAAACTGTGGCCGTATATATCGACCTCTTTTTAACTTTATACATCTTATTTTATTTTCTGATTCGATTTTTAACTTTATTCTATTCCTTGAAAAATAAAACAATATGAAGCCCACCATTGACATGAATAATATTTTAAGGTTTTACTTTTACAAATAAACTGTCAGCACCTTCAATCCCTGATTCATTTCAACTTTCAGTATTAATCTATTACACTTACCAGGTTATTTTTTCTACACCATTCAGGGTATTCCTCATTTAATAGATTTTCAGGCCAATAGCCATACCAACGGTAGCCTGATCTTCTTTCCAGTGAAATTTCGGAAAGACTGTGTCGGATAGTATCATCACGGCTACAAAAGATCGGTCTAAATGAATTCAACTCATAATAACGTGCCCATACAGGAGGAGCATTTTCGTCGTGCTCTATCCATACATCACGTCGTCCGGGATAAAGTCTGTTTCTAACTTCACAAAGGACTGTCATAGTATCGCTTTCCATAATTTTGGTGTTCAGGATTTTTACATCATCCAGCCATTTAACTGCCGATTGAACAGAATGTATAATTTTGGGAGATGGATTATCTATGCTCATTAAAAATCGAACGATACCAACACTTTCTCTCCCGGCGATAGACGGTGGTTCGAAATGCCTGCCCCAGCGGGGTTCAAGTGTCACTTCATCAGCTTGCTGTGGCCAACCCGTCAATTGACCATCATAATAATATTGAATCTTTAATATGCACTCAATCCCCTTTTGTAACGCTTCGGCTGCTCTTTCCTGTCTCTCACGATCAACAAAATCATAATCACCCATGCCGCTGGCAACATTTTTCAGTAACTCTAGTATGCCTGCCTGGGCGTCATCATTAAAAGCTATGTATCGTTCAAACGGTTCGGGGTTCCACTTCGATTGCACCCCGACAAACCAGACCTTATTTGGCTCCGGATAATGTTTTGGCCAGCCACCGTTATCATACTGTGCTTCTAAAATGAAATCAATTCCCCGGTTAAAGGCATCCAGATATCGGTAATCCCGCACTGACTGATATACTTTTGCCAAAAATTCCAGTTCAGAAAAGGTCGCCTGATCACGAAATGAGCAATCCCTTTTATATTTATCATTGGAGATTTTAATCCGCTGTTCTTCAGAATAATTTTTAAAATAATCGTTGTGAAGTGCCCATCCACCCGAATTTCGTTGATACAAAAGAACATTATCAGTCATATTTAGGGCTTGTTCACTCGAAAACCACGAACTGGGATTTTCAAGCATTCTACGAAAATTTTGCCCGTCTGTATTTACAGGATAAAAATAAAATATACAAAACAAGAAGGTTAAGAATAGGCTTTTATATAATTTTAAATTTTTTGACATAATTACGCATTTATGATTCATTCCCAATACAATCTTTTTTCCAGTACGTAGTCCAGCATTTCGTCATACAGCATCAATTGGATGTCTAATATGTCAGTATAATTTGCAAATGACTCTGGATTTTCATCCCAAACAGTTCCATGACAACATTCGAAAGTAAAAGACATGGCTCCCGAAACATGGTGCAATGCACTATTCAGGTTAAAACTCGTACGAGCAGGAGAAACAATATCTTCTGGCACAATGTCCGTTAAGTGATTTTCAGGACAATGAGGCAGATTAGCTTCACGATAACGACTGTTGAGTTTACGCGTCAATTCCAGTACCCTTTCTTTCATATACCAGGGTTGGTATGCTACTGGGTTAATGCGGGGAGGTGTTTTATGGGAATGAAGCGACACAACCATATCTGGTGCTTCCACGCGTGCAATATCTAAAATGGCTTTTGTTTCGGCAGCCATTGGAGCGAAAAAGTCATCATGCATCATGTTGATCCCATCGTCATTGAAATAAGCACCCAGAATACCCACATCACCCTTCATCGGATGCAGTGATTTTGCCCAGGGCCATCTCCAAAGTGAGCCATCTTTACGAGTTCCCTGTCCATACTTGGTCTGGACATCATTATGAAATCCGACAAAGCTGTCATAAGGACAACGTTTTCGCCCATCGGGGTTACCACAGGGAATAATGATAACCCGGCACTGTTCCAATTTCTTTTGAAGCGAAGTCCAATCTTGTCCGCGATAATCCTTTCCTGTTTCAATAATGTGAATCAAGTTCACAAGTCCTACTATCCCTTCTGACTCCTGGCCATGCACTGGACCAAGAAAAAAAACAACCGGTTTGTTATTACTATTTTTCTTAGCATAATACACCGGATTTCGAGCTCCAACAGCAGAATTGTAATTTGCCTGCGAATGAAAATCTTCCTTTTCACCATAATAAACTGCATATACCGGAAGTCCTCCTGGCGAAATTGCTACAGCCCGATAGCTTCCTTTTCGAATATTATGCAGTTCCTCATCAATATCGCTCAATTTCGATTTGTAAAACGCCGGAATGTCAGTGTAATTTTCCGGGTCTTCAGGTTCCGGTGAGAGCTGGGAAAATGTTGTTCCTGTAGAAAAAATAACTATCAGAAACATACTTAAAAAGCGAAATATCCATTTTCTACTTTTCGATTCAATAACAATTATATGTTTCATTGAAGTATCCATAATAATTAATTAATAACCAATATCTTTTAGAACCTGTCGCATTCTATGAGCACTTTGTTCATAATCCCGTTGTTCAGGATGATACTCAACCATTAGCCACCCGTCGAATTTTACTTTTTCCAGTGCCTTTGTAACTCCATCTACATCTAGTGCCCCTTTCCCCAGCTCAACCCACATTCCCTTTTTGGCCTGGTCAATTCCTACACAACTCGATTTTATATCCTTCAAATGAACAAACCTACATCGTTCACCTAACTCGAGAATTGTCTGAACCGGGTCTGAGCCACAAAGCAGCAAATGTCCAGTGTCGGGACAGGCATACATTCCCGGCCTTTCATCAAGGTACCGTAATAAATCTTCTCCGTCTTCCACAGCGTTTTCACGAAACCCCTCCCTTCCGATATGATTATGGGCAGTTAGGATTATATCTCGCTCTCCTGCATATTCTACCCACCTTTTTGTCTCTTCCTTAGGAAACTGAGTTCGCACCATTTTTATTCCCGCCTGAAAAGCATAATCAACAGAACTTTTTACCGAACCGCCGATACCGGCACATATCACACCATATTGAGAGCATTTATCTTTCAACTCCAAAGGATCAATCCCTATCTCGTCCGGCTTTGATTCAAAGCCATCATAACCAGTATTTTTGGTCAAACGCAAACGCGTATCCAGATCAGAATTCCACTCCCTTGGCCAATTCCAGAAATGATGGCCAATCTGCCATTTAGATCGATCATTATTATTAATTCCTGCTAATATAGTTCGAACGCTACCTGCGGAAATTGTCATTACACCTCCGGTTATCATTGTGCGAATAGCATTGCGTCGTTTCATGAGTAAATAATTTTGATGGTATAAAATCACAAATGCCAACCTTCCCTGTACGTATAGTGAAGAAACTTATCTGCCTCAGGGAAATTGGGGAAACAAAATTTTTCCGAATCAAATTGTAAAGGAGTTGAACTGATTCCTTCTTTGAGTTCCGGCTGAAGGGCGATATTTCCTAACAACACAGTTTCTGTCAGCGGACCTGCCCATTCAAAATTTGATCCTGCAGATTCACCTCCCTTGCAGGCATTTACCCATTCTTCAAAATGGCCCGGGGAAGACGGAATGGACGGTTCAGGAGGAGTATATTCTTCACGAAGTTTTTTGGGATAAATTTTATTTCCCAATATCTTTCCTTTACTTCCAATAAATAATGTTCCACCGTACCCCATTGTGTCTCCATTCTCCAGTTCTGACAGAACTGGTGGTCGCAATCCTCCATCGTACCATATAAGTGTTAAGGGTGGCATATCTTCCCGGGCAGGGAATTTATAATATACCACAGACCCCTGGGGATAAGTTTCATCATTTATAATTGTGGAAGCAGCTTCTACGCTGGTTGGGTATTTCAATTTTAAAGCACGAAAAACAGGATCAAACCGATGGCAACCAATATCACCCAAAGCACCTGTACCAAAGTCCAGCCAACCTCTCCAATTAAATGGATGATAAGCTGAATGATAAGGACGCTTCGGTGCAGGCCCTATAAACAAATCCCAATCAAGTGATTCGGGTATCGGTAAAATATCTTTTGGCCGGGATATTCCCTGTGGCCAATAAGTTCCTAAGAATTTTCGGTTCGGGCGATCCGTCCATATATGAACCTCATGTACGTCACCAATTACACCATCCCAAATCATCTCACGGAGCCTGCGGGATGATTCATCTGCCTGATGCTGATTACCCATTTGAGTACTGACTTTATATTTCCGGGCAGCTTCAGTCAACTTTCTGGATTCTAATATTGTGCGGGTAAGTGGCTTTTCGGTATAAACATGTTTGTTCCGTTTTATCGCTTCCATTGATATTACCGCATGTGTATGATCCGGAGTGGCTATCATTACTGCATCGATTTCTTTCTGCCTGTCCAGCATTAACCGATAATCTTTATAACGTTTCGCCTGTTTATATGTATTAAAAACCTCCTCAACTGTAACGTTCCAATCCACATCACACAGTGCGACAAGGTTCTCATTTGCAGCCTGTGTTACAAGGCTCTTCCCTTTGCCTCCAATGCCTATTACAGCTATATTTAATTTATCGCTAGGCGCTTTATATCCAAGTCCCGAGACAACATAGGATGGAACGACCGACAAACCTGCCATAACTGTTGAAGATTTACGAATAAATTGTCGCCGTCCCAAATCATGTATTGAATTGTTGTTCATAATATTCAATTAATAATTAATAACCTCTATTATTCTTAAGATTCCACCAATCCATTCCTCGTGAAGGTGATCCATCTGCCGGATATGGCCCGAAATAGTGATATGATATTTTTTCTGAACCGGGAGGTTGTGGACGAAAATCCCATTGTTCAGGGGAGCGAAATCCCGGATTTTTAATGACTGACCTATCACCTACAGGGGATTGACCGTTCTGGTAAAATAGATTGTCATTTATATTCAAATTACTTTTTTCTCCCGGAATCAGCAAATCAGGATCAATTACATTTTTACTATTGGAAAAAATATTGTTACGAATGGAAATCGAACTAGGCAGTGACCGATAGCTTTTTACAAAATCATCGTATTTAGGAATTTCAATTGCATAATTCTGATTATAGAAAATATTATTTTCAATAATGAGATTCTCATGAGGTGAAGAGATTCGTATGGCTGCATCACTATAACCATTCATAAAAATATTGTTGCGCACTGTAATGTTGCGCATCCGGGTTCCACCTTTCCCCAGTACCATCACCGGGCTGTGAACATCCACAAACAAATTATTCTCATATGTTTGCCCACCAAAAACATATGTCCCGGTGGAGTCTGCATGGCTCCCACTTCCCACTTCAATCATAAAAACTGAACCACGAGCCAACTTGCTGGTTCCGTGACGGTAGATCAAATTATTT
>DASRQG010000328.1:0-8536 GCA_035645995.1 Mariniphaga sp.
TTTTAAAACTGCCATTTTTGTAATAATTTAATTTTGTACGAAAATAAAATGTTTTTATTGAATCTCCCAATTATATTCGCATCCCAAATGATTTTGTACTTTCGTGCAGTAATATTCTGAACTATGAAAAGCATTTTAGCATTTATTATTTTCCTACTACCCTTAGCCGGGATATCTCAAACTTTCAAATATAATATTACATTTGAAGGGATTGGAGATAACAGAGAATACTTTAGTGGCAAAGCTAATTCTCAAACCATTTTAGGAAGCCGCGGAGCTTTTGAGGCAGGAGTAAAAATTGACCAACACCAATTAATGGCCGGTCTAAACCATTTGCTGGAATTTGGGAGTGAGCTTGATCATCACAAACCAAATCTGACATTATATTACAGATTCACTGATGAGCAAAAAGATTTTCTTTTTGGAGCTTTTCCCCGCCTGAACCGCATCAACTTTCCCTTGGCAATGCTTACGGATACACTCCAATATTACAGACCCAATATTGAAGGATTGTTTGGAGAAGTTCGATGGGATTGGGGCTTTCAGAATGCATTTGTAGACTGGGTGAGCCGTCAAACCGACATAAAACGTGAAAACTTCATGGCAGGTGCATCCGGTGAAATTAATTACAGAAATGCGTTTCTTGAAAATTATCTGTTGTTGTTTCACGATGCCGGTCCCGGAATTGATCTACCCGGTGATAATATTAAAGATTATATGGGCTTCTCATTAATGGCAGGTATTCGAACTTCTGACCCTACTGACTTCATTGGTTCTATAAAAGCAGGCATATTAAATTCATCCTACAGGGAGCGAAATGTCACAGAAGGATTTATTAATTCATCCAGCCTTATAGCGGAAGCCAATGGACGATGGAAAAACTACGGAATAACATCCACATTACATTCGGGTGCCGGCCACAGGTTTGCATATGGTGACTTATTCTACAGGCTCGACAACTATTGGAGGACCGATGTAATTTGGTATTTCATCAACCATAAAAACATTAGCGGGAAGTTTAACCTTTCATTTCATGTAATAGATTGGGCCGACCTTGACCAACAACAACAATTGTCGATCGTATATAGATTTAGTAATTAAAATACTGTAATAATTTCACCAAATAAATCGTAGTCTTCTGCCCCGGTAATCTTTACCAGATAAAATTCCCCTGTTTTCAGGGGTAAGGCTGATTTTATTAATACCTCACCGTCAACTTCAGGTGAATCATATTCAGTACGTCCAATAAAATAATCTTCTTCTTTTCTGTCGATAAGCACTTTATATGTATTTCCAATTTTCTGCCGGTTCAAATCAGCCGAAATTTGTTGTTGCAGTTCCATAATCTCATTAGCACGATCCTGTTTCACATGTTCCGGAACATTATCCTCAAATCTTTTGGAGGCATAAGTTCCCTCTTCATGCGAATAAGTAAACACCCCCAATCGTTCAAATCGATTTTCTGCAATAAATGCTTTAAGTTCATTGAAATCGTCGTCAGTCTCACCGGGAAAACCAACCAGCATGGTGGTACGAATTATAACTCCCGGAACCTCTTCTTTTATTCGTTGTATTAAAGATTCGGTTTCTGCTCTGGTAACATGACGCAACATATTCTTCAATACCGGATCAGCGATATGTTGCAATGGCATGTCGAGGTATTTACATACTTTGGGGTTATTACGCATTACAGGGAGTATTTCATAAGGGAACTTGGTTGGATATAAATAATGCAACCTGATCCACTCTATACCTTCTATTTCTGAAATTTTTTCAATGAGTTCAGGAAGTTGATTTTTCCCGTAAATATCGAATCCATAATATGAGAGTTCCTGTGCGATCAATAAAATTTCACGAACTCCTTTCTTTGCCAGATAACGGGCTTCCTTTACAAGGCTGTCAATTGGCCGTGATTTATGTCTTCCGGTCATCATTGGTATTGCGCAAAAAGCACAAGAACGGTTACATCCTTCAGCAATCTTTAAATATGCAAAATGAGATGGAGTTGTAATTTTTCTCTCATAAATATATTCAGGGTTATAAGTGACCTTCAGCTCATCCACCATTGCCTTCAGATCAAACTTCCCAAAGTACCTGTCAACCTCAGGTATCTCCTGAACCAACTCTTTATGGTATCGTTCAGAAAGGCATCCCATTACATACAACTTACCAATGTCACCCCTCTTTTTTGCTTCTACATAATCAAGAATCATATCAATCGACTCCTGCTTGGCATCATGAATAAAACCACAGGTATTCACAAAAACAGCATCAAAACCTGTTTCTGATGAATCATGTACTACATCAAATTTATTATGCTCCAACTGACTTAGCAATACCTCAGAATCAACCAGGTTCTTTGAGCATCCCATGGTTACAACATTCACTCGCTTCTTTTCCATCCCTGAATAATTTTATGCAAAGAAAAGATTTTTTTGTCTTAAATTAAAACCTGATGAACAATTGATGTTTCATTCAGCAGATAGATACTAATAAAAAATAATTACTGATACCTGCCGTTTATTTGATTAAAGTACATTACTTTTTTAATTTTGACAGCCAAATAATATCATCTATGTGCAGAACAACAATCTTAGCAATCATTATTTTAATTTCACAAACTATACAATTACCAGGGCAAGCGCCTTTTAACACCCAAAAACCAAAGGTAGTGATAGGACTGGTTGTTGAAAATATGAGGCCCGATTATATTCAACGCTACTGGAATAAATTTGGGCCTGACGGGTTTCAGAAATTATATAACAGTGGAGCAGTATGTACTAATGTAAATTTGACTCAACATTATCAGAGCTATGCAACAGGGACAGCTACTATATATACAGGTGTAACCCCATCTACGCATGGAATTATTGGTAAATACTGGTACGACAGGTTACGAAGCAAAGAAATGGAATGTACTGAGGATAATTACTACATGACTGTAGGTGCTGATTCAAAATTCGGAAATGCTTCTCCCAAAAAACTACTTACCAATACAATTACCGATGTTCTGAAAATTTATTCGGGAGGCAAATCAAATATCTATAGTGTAGCCATGAACAGGGAGTCTGCAATTTTTTCAGCAGGCCATGCTGCGAATGGAGCCTATTGGTATGACCCTCAAACCGGACGAATGATTTCAAGCACATTCTATCTGAATACGTTTCCTGATTGGGTATATAACTTCAACAGCGAGAATTTTCCCGAGCGTTTCAGCTTTCAAAACTGGGTCACTATGTTACCGGAACAGGAATATACCGAGAGCGTGCCGGATAATTATTTATATGAAAAAGGGTACTTTGATAAATGGAATACTTTCCCACACACGATAAACCGCTATACAAAACAAGCTGAAAGCCTGGCTCCAATTAAAACTACCCCCTTTGCAAATGAGATCATCAAAAACTTCGCAATACAACTCATGAATAATGAACCATTAGGAAATGATGACCATACTGATTTCATGAGTATAGTATTTTCTTCAATGGACTATGAAACTAATACATTCGGGCCACCTTCGCTCGAAATGCAGGATCTGTATTTGTATCTTGATAAAAGTATTGCAGAAGTGATAACGCATGCCGAAAATAAATTTGGCAGGAACAATGTACTTTTCTTTCTGACGGCCAACACCTCAGCATCCTATCCGGTTGATTATCTAAAACAGGAATTCAATCTTCCGGTTGATTATTTCTCTCCTGAAAGTACCATTGCTCTGCTCACTTCTTTTTTAAATGTCAGCTATGGTCAAAATAACTGGATCGAATATTACTCCGACCACCAGGTATATCTTAATCACGATCTTATTAAAAAGAATAAAGTAGATCTAAATGAAATCCGGGAAAATGCATCTAACTTCGTAAACCAGTTCGAAGCAGTACAACTGTCTTTAACTGCCACCCAGCTTGAACAGGGAAATTCAAATGAGGGATTATTGGGAGCTATTAACAACTCATACGCTAAAAACAGGTCGGGTGACTTCCTGTATCTCCTTAAGGAAGGCTGGCAACCCATGTATAAATTTAAAAAAATTATTTATACCGATCAAACGCACATACCTTTGGTTTTTTATGGTGGAGGTATTCAAAAACAAATAATCAGGGAGAAGTACAACGCAGTTGATATTGCACCTACGTTAAGCGAATTGTTGCATATCCCTCAACCGGATAAAAGTCAGGGCAGGGCAATTACTCCGGTACTCAACAAGTAAAATGTTATCGAGCTGCCTTTTTACGAGTGATTTTTTTCATACCGGCTATTGTTACGGAATCAGGAGGAATGGAAGTATCCCGTTGATTACTTATGGCAGGTTCTGACAGAGGGACTAATTCTACGTGCAGGGTAGTATCAGCTGACAATTCAAATTCTGAAGTTACCTTGTAAAATCCGGGGCTTGAAATCTCAATAATTTTGTTGCCCGATTTTAGCATTAGCCTAAAGTATCCGTTTTCATTTGAAATGGTACCTGTTTTAGATATCGTTTCCACAATAGCTGCATGCTTATTAGCATCCCCTGTACTTTTATTTATAATGGTTCCCGATACAGTAAATCTTTGTGCCTGTCCTTGAAATGGATGGCATATAACTGAACAAAACAGTAAAGAAATAAAAAATGCTCTCATGGTCTATATGGTAATCAAAAAGTTCTTCTGTCAGAAAATAAACGGGAATTAACTAAGCCTGTTATTTATCTTTAAACTCAAAAGTTTCCGAATTAAAATACCGGTTTCTACAATCTTAAATTTCATTATGTGTGCAATGGTTTAGAAACTGGTAAACCACCTATGCAAAAACAACAGGCTTAAAAAATATCGTTGTTAAAATTAAGACGGTTTACAATAGGAAAAAGTTGCGTCAACATGGTGAATAAGTTCAAATAATCTTATCTTAAGAAGCTCAATCCATCCACAGGCTACTTATTTAAATCCAATCTACATTAACATGTCAAAAACCTGCTGAAAAACAGATATGTTACATAACATTATATAGTTCATTTTCAGATTCATCTCCTTAAATTTATAGTGTGTTCTTTGAGCCTGATTATACCTGACTTACTTCTATAAATCCTTACCTTATGAAGTAACCAATAAAAAAGGATAAACTATTAATAAACTATATTAAAAGCTATGAATCCCATACAAGATTTAATAAAGAACTTAGCTGACCAATATGGAAGGAACAGGGAAAACCTGTTACCGGTATTACAAGGAGTTGTAAAACAGGAAAAGTACTTGTCGGAATACTCAATGATTGAAATAGCCCGGGAAATGGACATACCTGCTGCAGAAGTATATGGAACAGCAACATTTTACTCGTTTCTGGAAACACGGCCTGCAGGCAAATACATTATCAGGGTATGCAAAACGATAACCTGTGCCATGAAAGGAAAAAACCAATTACTTTTTGCCATTCAGGACATGCTTAAAATCAAGATCGGAGAAACTACCCCCGATAAACGATTTACTTTAATGGAAACCAACTGTCTGGGATGGTGTCACAAAGCCCCTGCTATGCTTATCAACGACGAGGTATATACCGAAGTGAATCCGGAAAGAGTAAGGGAAATTCTTGGCAAGTACATGAAGGAAACTATATAAACCAAATACAATGGCATACTCATACCAGTTAAAAAGGGTTGACTTCATTTTCAGGAATGAAAATGACTGGGAAAAAGTACTTTCCACAACCATAAAGAAAAAACCGGATGAATTAATCAATGAGCTGATAAGTTCAGAATTAAAAGGACGGGGTGGTGCAGGTTTTCCAACCGGCTTAAAGTGGAAACTTACTTCCGAATCGAAAGCTCCGACCAAATATGTTATTTGTAATGCCGACGAAGGGGAACCGGGAACTTTTAAAGACCGGGAAATACTTTCTAAGGTCCCGTATAAGGTTCTTACAGCAATGGCTGTTTGTGGTTATGTAACCGGAGCAAAAGAAGGGTTTATTTACCTGCGGGGAGAATATAAATTTCTTGAAGAGGAATTGAATAAAGCCATTGATGAGTTTCAATATTACTGCAAAGAAATTAATCTTGATTTCAGAATTAAAATATTCATGGGAAGTGGTGCATATATCTGTGGAGAAGAAACAGCCCTTATGGAATCAATGGAAGGCCGAAGAGGGGAACCACGTAATAAACCTCCATTCCCAACACAGGCCGGTTTGATGGGAGCTCCCACTGTAGTTAACAATGTGGAAACGCTTGTTCATACCTGGACCATTTTTAAATACGGAGCAAAAAAGTTTTACGACCTGGGTGTTCAGTACTCAAGGGGGACAAAATTGTTTTCTGTTTCAGGTGATACTCCTAAACCCGGAATTTATGAATTAGAACTGGGAATGAGCCTTCAGGATTTTGTTTATGAATTTGGTGATGGTGATACGAAAGCGGTACAGGTTGGCGGGGCTTCAGGATTTCTTGTGCCACGAAAGAAATTCAGAGACACTGCTATTGGTTATGAAGGGAAACTGGTGGGCATTTCACTACCAACCGGCGGCTCAATGATGCTTTTTAACAGCTCACGTTCCATGTTCAATGTACTTGATAATTACCTGGAATTCTTCAGAGAAGAATCCTGTGGGCAATGCACCCCCTGTCGTGTTGGATGCCAGCAACTGTTATTGGGAATAAAAGCCGTTAAGCGAGGAGAAAAGCCTGCATCCTATCTTAATAAACTTCTTAAGCTTACTGAAACCATGCAGCTTACTGCCAAATGCGGCCTCGGCCAATCTGTCGCAAATTCTTTCTCTTCGATCGTTGAGAATTTCAGAGAAGAGATGATTTATTAAAACTTAAACAAAACACAATGGACAAACAAATCAATTTAACGATAAATGGCTTCCCTGTACAGGTCGAAAAGGGAAAAACTATATTGGAGGCAGCAGGCAATGTAGGCATAAAAATACCAACCCTGTGTTATCATAAAGATCTTTGTGTAGCCGGAAACTGCAGGGTATGCGTTGTAGAAGTTGCAGGACAGAAACGATTATCGGCAGCATGTGCTACCCCTTGCGAGGAAGGAATGGAAATACTTACCAACAGCCTGAAGGTTCGAAATTCAAGAAAGCACATTATTGAATTACTATTATCGGAGCATAATGCCGACTGTACCAAGTGCTATAGAAATGGAAACTGTGAACTCCAGGAACTCTCTTCGGAATATAAAATTATGACACAGGACTTCATTGAACTGGCGCCGCTGAGAAATTATACCATCGATATGTTTTCACCTTCCATAATAAAGGACGACAGTAAATGCATAAGGTGCCAGCGATGCGTCAGAACCTGTGCCGAGCTACAGGGTGTAAATGCACTCACCGTGGCCTATAAAGGCGACAGGATGAAGATTACAACCTTCTTCGAGAAAGCTATGAACGATGTTGTGTGTACCAACTGCGGGCAGTGTGTGAACCATTGTCCGACAGGAGGTTTGGTTGAGAAGAATTACATCGAAGAAGTTTGGGAAGCTATATCCGATCCATCAAAACATGTGATCGTACAGACCGCCCCGGCTGTAAGGGTCGGACTGGGAGAAGAGATGGGAATGAAGCCGGGCGAAAGGGTAACCGGCAAAATGGTAGCAGCACTTAGGCGTCTGGGATTCGACTCAGTTTTGGATACCGATTTCACAGCCGACCTTACGATCGTTGAGGAAGGTACTGAACTGCTGAAACGGCTCAGAATGGCATTAACGGAAAAAGATACTTCGGTTAAACTTCCTATGATAACTTCCTGCTCACCCGGTTGGATAAAATATATTGAACATTTATACCCTGATAACCTTGACAACCTTTCAACTTGTAAATCTCCTCAACAGATGTTTGGAGCCCTTGCGAAAACATACTATGCCAAGGCACGTAATCTGGAACCGGAGAATATAATATCAGTATCAATAATGCCTTGTACTGCTAAAAAATTTGAAGCTCACCGGCCGGAGATGCACGACAGTGGTTTTCGCGATGTCGACTACGTGCTGACAACTCGTGAGCTTGCAATTATGATTAAACAGGCAGGGCTCGATTTTGAAAAGCTGGAACCTGTTCGCTTCGACCGTTTAATGGGTGAGTCAACCGGTGCAGGTGCAATATTCGGAGTTACCGGAGGTGTAATGGAAGCAGCATTGCGTACCGCATACGAACTGGTTACAGGCCGTAATGTGCCCTTTGAAAATTTAAATATCTTGCCGGTTAGAGGTACTGAAGGGATTCGTGAAGCTTCTGTCAAAATTGAAGACCCACTTCCGGAATGGTCCTTTCTCGATGGTATTGAACTTAAATGTGCAGTGGCACACGGCCTGGTCAATGCAAAAGTAGTAATGGATGCAGTTAAAGATGGTAAAAGCACGTATCATTTTGTTGAAAGAATGGCATGTCCGGGCGGATGTCTGGGAGGCGGAGGACAACCTATACCTACAAGTCCTGAAATCAGGCAAAAACGCGCTGAAGCTATTTATGCCGAAGATGCAAACCTGCCTATTCGTAAATCACATGAAAATCCTGAGGTGCAAAAGCTTTATAAAGATTATCTGATAGA
>DASRQG010000329.1:0-2512 GCA_035645995.1 Mariniphaga sp.
TGGGAATGGTAGCAATTGGAGTTGGAGGTGCTGATGCAGTTGATGTAATGGCCGGTATGCCATGGGAGTTGAAGATGCCCAAACTTATTGGTGTTAAATTAACAGGCAAACTCAGTGGCTGGACTGCTCCGAAAGACATTATTCTGAAAGTGGCAGGACTGTTAACTGTTAAAGGTGGAACAGGTGCAATTATCGAATACTTTGGAGAAGGAGCAGAATCCATATCTGCAACAGGAAAGGGAACCATTTGCAATATGGGTGCAGAGGTTGGAGCAACAACCAGTTTATTCGCTTATGATGAAAGTATGGAACGATATCTCCGTGCCACAGGAAGAGGTGAGGTTGCAGATATGGCAAACGGTTTAAAAAACGAACTGTCACCCGATCCTGAAATCTATGATCATCCTGAACAGTATTACGACCAGTTAATAGAGATTAATCTTTCAGAACTGGAGCCACATATAAATGGACCATTTACACCAGACCTGGCAACACCAATTTCAAAAATAAAGGAAGTTGCAGAAAAAAATGGCTGGCCACTGGAAGTCTCAGTTGGTTTAATTGGTAGTTGTACCAACTCCTCATATGAAGACATTTCACGGGCTGCATCTATTGCTAAACAGGCCGTGGACAAAGGACTAAAAGCACGTTCGGAGTTTACAGTAACACCAGGGTCAGAACAAGTAAGATATACTATTGAACGCGATGGGTATATCCAGACTTTTGAACAGATGGGAGGGAAAGTATTCGCCAATGCCTGCGGACCATGTATCGGACAATGGGCACGACAGGGAGCTGACAAGCAGGAAAAAAACACCATTGTTCACTCCTTCAACCGGAATTTCTCAAAAAGAAATGATGGAAATCCAAATACCCATGCTTTTGTAACTTCTCCTGAATTGGTAACCGCATTGGCAATTTCGGGCAGGCTCGATTTTAATCCGATAACCGATACAATTCCAGGTAAAAATGGAGAACCGGTTAAGCTGGATCCACCTCAAGGTTTTGAATTACCGGTGAATGGGTTTGCTGTTGAAGACAGGGGATATCAGGCTCCGGCGTTAGACAGCTCTGCCATACAGGTAAAAGTTGATCCTAATTCAAACCGGTTACAGCTACTTGAACCATTTTCACCCTGGCATGGCAATAACATTTTAGGTGCCAAACTGCTGATTAAAGCACATGGGAAATGTACTACCGACCATATATCAATGGCAGGACCTTGGTTACGGTTCAGAGGGCATCTCGACAACATATCAAACAACATGCTAATCGGTGCCGTTAATGCATTTAACAACGAATCTAATAAAGTTAAAAACCAGCTTACCGGTGAATATGATGAAGTGCCCAAGGTACAAAGAGCCTATAAGGCAAGTGGAATTCCTACAGTAGTTGTTGGTGATCATAATTATGGTGAAGGTTCATCCAGAGAGCACGCAGCTATGGAACCACGCCATCTGGGTGTGGTGGCTGTCATTGTGAAATCATTTGCCCGTATTCATGAAACAAATCTTAAAAAGCAAGGAATGCTGGCTTTCACTTTTGACAATGAAGATCAATATGATTTAATCCAGGAAGATGACACCTTTAACTTTATTGACCTGGAAGAATTTTCAGAAGGAAAACCAGTAATGCTTGAAGTAGTTCATAACGATGGCTCAAAAGATTATATTAAGTTAAATCACACCTATAATCAGGCACAAATTGAATGGTTTAGGGCAGGATCGGCACTTAACCTGATTCGCAGACAAAATGCATAACCCTTTCACGTAAAGGGTTAAAAACCGAAAAATAAACGAATTATTTAAAACATAATTGAGAATGCAAAAAATAAAAGTACACAATCCGGTTGTTGAACTGGATGGTGATGAAATGACCCGGGTTATTTGGAGTTTTATTAAAGAGAAATTAATATTGCCCTATCTTGATATAGATTTAAAATACTATGATCTTGGAGTAGAAAGCAGGGATGCTACAGACGATCAAATAACTGTTGATGCAGCTCATGCAATAAAGAAATATGGAGTCGGTGTAAAATGTGCAACAATCACACCAGATGAGGCAAGGGTTGACGAATTCGGGTTAAAGCATATGTGGAAATCGCCCAATGGCACTATTCGTAACATAATAGGAGGCACAGTATTTCGTGAACCTATTTTAATAAAAAATATACCACGTCTGGTTCCGGGGTGGAAAAAACCGATCTGTATAGGCCGTCATGCATTTGGTGACCAGTACAGGGCAACTGACTTTGTTACAAAAGGCCCGGGCAAATTAACCATTACCTTTACACCTGAAAATGGAGGAGAACCTGTTTCACACGAAGTATACCACTTTGAAGGAGACGGTGTTGCTTTATCGATGTACAATACCGATGAGTCAATTTCCGGATTTGCACGTTCGTGTATGAATCAGGCATTATTAAAAAAATGGCCACTATACCTTTCAACAAAAAACACCATTTTAAAAAAATATGATGGACGTTTTAAGGATATCTTTCAGGAAATTTATG
>DASRQG010000330.1:0-5356 GCA_035645995.1 Mariniphaga sp.
GTCTAAGTGTGGAGTTTTGATGGTGGGATTGCCAAAAATACCCAGATCACCATAACCCATATCATCAGTAAAAATGATTATAAAATTGGGTTTTGTATTATTGATGTTGGAATCGGCTGCCAATGCACTTCCCGGCTCATATACCATACCAATTGTTACTAATGCTGCTACTGCCAGCGAACTGCCTATTCTATGGTTCATTGTATAATTAATTTACTAGTTACTGCAATTTGTTACCGGTCCACCGGTCAAATCTGTCTGGTGTTGGGTTTTCAGGTACAAAGTCATTGGTTTCTATGATCCATTTATCCATCAGGTTTTGCATCTTCACCAGCACTTTTTGATATGCTTCCTCACTTGCCAGGTTATGAAATTGGAACGGATCGACTGTTATGTCGTATAGTTCTTCAGCGTTTCGTGGTTGAACAAAACAATCAAGCAATTGTTCATTTAGCCTGTTTTCAGCATGCAGTTTAATCATTTCCTGATACGTAATACTTGATACTGCATCTGCCGGAGGAGAAGCATTTAAATGTGGAAAACTGTTACGAATATATAGATATTGATTATTCCTAATTGCCCGCTCATGAGCCTGATAATCGTGCCAATTGTGTTCAGCTGCAATAAATTCCCTCACCTCGGTTGCCGGATCTTCTAAAACCGGCACAAAAGAAACTCCTTCATAATCATCTGAAGGTTCTAATCCTGCCAGTTCAAGGAATGTTGGAGCAATATCGATTGAACTTATTAATGCATCAGTTTTCGAATTGCCAATTTTTGATGGCCAATGAAGAATAAATGGAGTTTTTATGCCACTATCGTAAAGCCTTGTTTTAGCCCTGGGAAATGGTTGTCCGTTATCTGACATGAAAATTACCAGGGTGTTATCCGCTAATCCCTTTGTCTTTAATTCTTCCATAATTAAACCGATGTTCCTATCCAGCCGGGAAATTTCATCGTAATACAATGCGAGATCTTTCCGTGTTGAATCGTTATCGTGAAGATATGGAGGCACTATTACCTCTTCAGGATTATGTGGTTCATCTATGGTGTTCGAAAAATATTTGCGATGAGGATCCAGTGCTGCCAACCATAGAAAGAACGGCTTATCGTCAGGGCAGTTCTGAAGTGCTTCCATCCAAAACTCACTTCCACTTGGCTGACCACCATAAATGGTATCAAATTCTTCTCGCTTAGGGCCGATATGATATTTACCTGCTACAGCTGTGTAATATCCTGCCTCCTGTAAATCGCCTGCAAACAGATTTCGGTTCGCTGGAAGGGGCATATGTAATTCTGCAGCACCTGTATTATGGGGGTACAAACCGGTAAGAATACTACACCTGCTCGGACTGCAGGAACTGGTGGTCAGAAAGGCATTGTTAAAAACAAGGCCTTCTGATGCCAGCTTATTTATATTTGGTGTTTTAATTATATTATTGCCGTAAGCCCCAAAATCATTCCATGCAGCATCATCAGCAATAAATACAATAAAGTTGGGTCGCTCAATGTTCTCATTTTCTCTGCTCTCACAGGATACAATAGAGAGTAAGGACAATACTCCAAGACAAGTTTTTAGTTTATTTATGGCCATGGTTTCTTGTTAGTAGGTTTAATTTTATATTACTGTTTTAATCATATTTATATTGAGTTATTGATAACTTTTATCAATAATAGAGTCATATATCCAGGGATCAATTTCTTCGTTGTGCCTGATGGT
This sequence comes from Mariniphaga sp., assembly GCA_035645995.1. GTDB lineage: Bacteria > Bacteroidota > Bacteroidia > Bacteroidales > Prolixibacteraceae > Mariniphaga. Next base: position 1,721 of record DASRQG010000330.1, read on the forward strand.
CAAGATATTCATTCAAATATTTTTCATTCAATTCATCACTGTCTCCATACAATTCACGCAACTCCTCAAGTTTAGCATGCATCATATCCTTTATATCTGAATAATCAGGTGCATCATAAACATTATTCATCTCCATAGGATCAACCTCCAGATCATATAATTCCCATTCATCAATATCGTAATAAAAATGGATCAGTTTATAGCGGTCGGTAGCTACTCCGTAATGTCTCTTTACCATATGTACTGATGGATACTCATAATAAGTATAATAAACAGCATCTCTCCATTCAGCAGTTTCATCAGCTACAAGTGCTCTAAAAGATTCACCCTGCATGTCTTCAGGAATTTCTATACCTGCATAATCTAAAAAGGTAGGAGCGAAATCAAGATTCTGTACAAGATTGTCAATTACAGTTCCTGCACTTATTTCCCTTGGGAAACGAACAAGCAGGGGAGTTCTAAATGATTCCTCGTACATAAACCGTTTATCAAACCAACCATGCTCTCCCAAATAAAAGCCCTGGTCGGAGGTGTAAACTACAATTGTATTTCCTGCCAGCCCTTCCTGATCCAGGTAGTCAAGAACTTGTCCAACTCCGTCATCTACCGATTGAATGGTGCGTAAATAATCCTTTATATAGCGGTTAAATTTCCAAAGTGCAAGTTCTTCGCCTTCGGGCATGTTATCAAGTAATTCCTGATTCTCTGATTCATATGCTGCCATCCATTGTTCACGTTGCTCAGGATTCATTCTTCTGATATCCCTTATAAACCCTGTTGTATCTCCATTCGGATCAACGATTAATTTAAAATCATGCCCCCAACTCATATGACGGGCAATTTCCATTTCCTGTTCTTTGGCAGCAGTACCTCTTCCTTCATAATTGTCGAAAAAGTTGACAGGTGGAGCAAAAGTTGTATCATCATAAAGATCCAGGTATTTCGGTGCCGGTTGCCAGTTCCGGTGTGGTGCTTTTTGATGGTACAGGAGACAAAATGGTTTATTTGGATCACGTTTATTCATCAACCAGTCCAGAGTTGCTTCAGTTATGATTTCTGTTGTGTGCCCTTCAATTCTCATTCGTTCCCCATTCACAAGAAAATCCGGATTATAGTATTGACCCTGCCCGGGTAATACCATAGAATAATCAAATCCCTGAGGCAACCCATCCAGATGAATCTTCCCAATCATAGCTGTCTGATATCCATCGTTCTGTAATAGTTTTGGGAAATTGTTCTGACTCCAGTCAAAAGGCTGAACATTATCTACTTTTCCATTCAAAAAGCTATGTTTACCGGTCAGCATTACTGCTCTGCTGGGTGCACATATTGAATTAGTTACTGTAGCTCTTGAGAATATTGCACCCTCTTCGGCTATCCTGTCAATATTCGGAGTATGGTTCAGCCCATGCCCATACGCACTTATTGCCTGATAAGCATGATCATCACTCATGATGAAAATGATATTCGGCTTTTCCATTTCTCCTTCCTTTAAATTGCAGCTTAATACTCCGAAGCTGGCAGCTAATAATGTAACAGATTTGATAATGTAATGATTCATTTTCCAGTTTTTAGATAATCTTTATCTGTGATAATTTGATGTGGCTTTTAATTCTACGGTGTCACCTAAAGCAATCCGTTCTCTATTCAGCCTTTCTTTCATAGTGGTAACAACATTTGAATAGTCCGGGTTTAAAAACTCATTCTTCATTTCATCGGGATCCATTTCCAAATCGAATAATTCCCACTCATTGGTTGTATAAAAATGTATGAGTTTATAACGATTGCTTCTGATACCATAATGAGGTTGCACCATATGCCAATCGGGATATGCAAAATAATGATAATAGGCTACATCCCTCCACTTTGCTGGTTCTTCCTGCTTCAGCAAAGGTACCAGGCTTTGCCCTTGTATGTCATCAGGAATTTTTAATCCGGCTATGTCCAGAAAGGTTGCAGCATAATCTGTATTCTGAACAATATGATTATCTTTTGAACCACTTGGTGTCATACCCGGCCATCGTATGATCAGTGGCATTCGTAATGATTCTTCATACATCCACCGCTTGTCGTACCAACCATGATCTCCTAAATAAAAACCTTGATCTGAACTGTAAACTACCACTGTATTCTCCGCTAAACCTGATTCTTCAAGGTAATCAAGTAATCGCCCGATTTCCTTATCCATTGATGTAACGGCTCTAAGATAATCTTTCACGTACCGTTGGTAATTCCATACTGCCCTTTCTTTCCCTTCAGGATTTGCTTTTTTCAATGCTTCGTTTTCCGGGCCATAAGCTTCCCAAAACATTTTCAGTTGCTCATCATTTAAGTAATTGGGTGGTGCCAGCTTTAAATCCTGATCATTCATATGATTGGCAACTTCCATCTCCTGTTCTTTCAATGCTGAACTACGCGTTGAATAATCATCGAAGAAATTGGAAGGTAATGGAAGGTCTTCATTCTTATAAAGAGAAAATTCTTCCGGCCCTGGCAACCATTCCCGGTGTGGAGTTTTATGTGAATACGCGAGGAAAAAGGGTTTTTGTGGATCACGTTGTGATTTCAGCCAGTTTATTACCCTGTTTGTTATAAGGGTAGCAGTATGTCCTTCTTCTTTTTCTTTTTCTTGTAATGACCCAAATACCGGATTATAATAGGTGCCTTGTTGACCCGGATTATCAAGTATTGACCAATAATCAAAACCTGTTGGCTCTGAAAAAAGATGCCATTTTCCGATCCAGGCAGTCTCATATCCACCATCCTGAAGTAATTGTGGAAAGGTCTGTTGCATTCCGTTAAAAATGGTATCATTATTCAGCATTCCATTCATGTGGCTGTGTTTGCCGGTTAAAATGGTTGCTCTGCTGGGGCCGCAAATTGAATTACCACAAAAAACATTGTTGAATAACATGCCTTCTTGTGCTAACCTGTCCAAGTGAGGTGTCTGTACAAACCGGTGTAATTCAGGATTGTTATGCTTTGGCCCATAAGCACCAATGGCATGAGTGGCATGATCATCACTGAAAATGAATAAAATATTCGGCTTTGCCGGTTCTTCTTTTTGATTTGTACAGCTTAAAACTCCAGTTCCAACTGATAATAATGTTAATGAAGTGATAAGGATTCGATTCATTCATTTATAATATTAGAATAGTTATTGGAAAAGCTTCACAAGTTTACAAAAAATGGTGCAGGAATAAAAGTACAATTTAGAAAAGAATAACTTGTATAACTATTAAAAATAAATTCATTATTCTGAAATTATCCTCATAATTGATTTCAGAGGAAATACCTGTGTTAACCATTCAAAGTGACATGTATCTTACCTCCTTAAAAATCTTTAAATGTTTTAAAACATCTTTTTTATTGCAAACTTATTTATAACTTGCAGGACAGTTCAGCACAGCAGTTTGAGTAAGTGTATTAATAGTATACTTATTGAACTTCAATTAGATATACAACTTTAACATTAAAATTATAACTATGGCAAACAGATTAATTGGAAGGCTGCCTAAAGTAGGAATCAGGCCTGTAATAGACGGCCGTGAACGTGGTATCAGGGAATCTCTTGAATTGCAGACTATGAATATGGCTAAAGCTGCAGCACGACTTATAGAAGAGAATCTTAGATTT
>DASRQG010000331.1:0-2503 GCA_035645995.1 Mariniphaga sp.
AGCCATGTACTCTTAAAATTCCGTTGATTAATTTGATTCATCTTGATTTCCGTTATTAATTGATAAAATATTGTTAAAGCAAATCATACTTTTCTACTATCTGGTTGTAATAATTAGAACACTGTATTGATTCTCCCAGGGACTTTGAAAATTAGGCCATCTTCCCCATTCCTGTTTACCACCATCAATATATTCACCAGTAAAAGGATTAAACCACGTAGCTTCGAGCACTCCTTGTTTGGGTTCAGGAACCACAACTGCAATCTGATGGTTTTCAGGCGGAACCAAATAAAGGAACAAATCTTCACCATTAGTTAATGCGTATCCGCTTGAGGATAAATTATCCATTCCTCTAATGCTGTTGGTTGTTGGTTTTTGTTTAGCAGGTATCAAATTGTTATAGTCATACCTTGCAAACAAATTATTTAAATGTTTATAATAATCAAAGCGCGGCTTGATATTAACCTGGAGTGATTCAAAGGGATTGTATATTATAACATTCCAGGCAGTATTTTGCCAGTAATAAGTTGAATATAAACCGGCAAAAGCTATCTTATAATTTCTAATGAGGCAAACCTCCGGATCGATGTAGTTTCCTTGGTAAGACAGGTAAGGTCCTTCCTCATAACCTCCATGCTCAATATTCATAACCGGTTTATTATTATGAAGCATAAATGCTTCGAGGCTATAAGAGTATAAATCTGACCGCCAGTTTTGGATAGAAATAAAATCTACTTTATCCGGCTCTTTCGAGCAATATTCATAATCATGCACAGTTATCAGACGGCTATAAGCATCTAGTTTTTTAATCCTTTCTATTCGTTCATTGATATAAGGTATATCACATCGTCCATAATCCAGCGCTTCTTTTGAAACATCCCATATTATATTTGTGAATCCCTGGTACCGGGTAATTACATAATCAAAAAAACGGTTATCTTCTTTTGAGTACATAGAAGGCCAATTGACTTCTTTGTTCCAAACATATATCATGAGATGAGCTATTATACCATTGTTATGTAAATGATTTATTACCCGGTCGAGATGCTGAAAAAATTCAACATTTAAAGTAGTAAAATCAGGCTTCTCATTTGATCCCATGAAAGGAGAAATGTCTGGTTCTTTAAAGTTATATTTGTCAGGCACATTCTCATCAACTTTCCATTTTACGTCATAGGCATACAGATTCATTACAACCTGATTAAATCCATTTCCTTTTATCTCATCAACCATTTTTCTGGTGAGTGGAATATCTCCAGCGTTAGTCAGATCGAGTGCAAACAACCAATCAATTTCGAACGCCAAAGCAAAATAGGAAGTACCATCATGAAAACTAAACTTTTGAGCATTTTGAGGATCAATAATAACAGGACCATGTACTGCTGAGTTTTTATTTTCTGTTGCCAGCACAACCCCATTGTTTCCTGAAAGTGAAGGAACAGAAGAAAATGTTTGATAAGACCAACTACCTGCTTCTTCAGGTGTAAAACGTACTATAAATTCATCCTTGCCGTTGAAGAACCCATTAAGGGTTAATCTGCTATTATTGGGGCCTGTAAATACAGCACCGAAGGGAATTCCAAATGGGTCCTCCCCTTTTTTCACCTTATACCTGAAAGTTATATCAATGGTTGAATAACGTTCAATAGATTTATGTTTCGATTCAGCCTCAATTCTCTCTTGTCCTATTACTGAATTAATTACAAATCCAAATAAAATCAAAATCACCAAATATCTGTTTCCCATCATGTGCTACTTATTTAAACTATGAATGGCTTTTTGAACAAGTAACTCATCGTTTTCACCAGTCAATGCTCCTGCTACTGCAATTCCTCCTACAATCATACCATCAATTTCAATGGGATAACCCCCTTTTAAAGCAGCATAATCTACAGTATTAGACAAACTTAACATGGGTGTCCGGCCCTCAAGAATAACTTCTTCCAGTTTAATTGTCGGCCGTGCAAAGCCTACTGCTGAACATGCTTTATTTATTGCAATCTTAGGTGCATTAGGCATAGTCCCATCCCATCTTTCAATATATACCAGGTTGGCTCCATCATCTACAATAGCTACTGCTCCCGGCAATTCCCTTATCTGAGCTTCATTTCGAACAAGGTCAGCCAATTTTTTTGCTCCTTCCAGACTTATTCTTCCACTTTTGATATACATATTCGACGATTTCAAATTTTCTTATTCTGATATTTATTCCCAAAAAACAACCCAACTTAAAAGAAATTTCGTGCACATTTTCTAATAACTCAGCGCTTAAGTACTATAGCCTGTAAATCTCTTCTTTCACCAATCGCAGTAATTCCATAGACTTTTCCTTATGCATCAGATCAAAATATTTATTTCTGTCCAGTTGTCCTGCAAGATTCCACAAAGCCTCTGATATTGAACCATGCAGATTAAAGAATTCAAAAATGTCGAATATCCTGGGAGAGGCATCAGTCGTAAAATACTTGTCATAATTATATTCCCTGGCATAAAACATGAATTC
>DASRQG010000332.1:0-3171 GCA_035645995.1 Mariniphaga sp.
TATATGCTTTATTAGGTAAATTTTATTCCAGTGTAATTTTAAGTGTATGAATCTCTAATGCTTCCTTCTTTAAATTCCAGACATAAGTAGCCATCTTTGAATTTTCGGGAATTCGTTCAGGCAACCAAAATTCTCCTCTTATTCGCTGTTTTGTATTTAGTTTATTTTCAGGAACATGTTCAATCAGCCGTATTGAATTCCAATAGACTACGGAATCCTGATTTTCAATTGATAGAACCAACAAAGCATCAGAATCAGTATTATGTAGTACAACATCCAATTTTACCAAAGCTTTTTTAAATCTGGTAAGTGATATTTCTTCCGGTACAAGATGCAGTGATTTAGAGAACTCAATGTCAGATGTTAATATCCGTTCTTCTTTACCTATTTTCACTTTGTCATGGTACTTTTCAGGTACATAAAAATAGGATGTATATTCTTTAAAGTCCCAATCACCACCTTGGTAACATCTGTTATACAAGACCAATAATCTGATATTAAAGAATACCATAAATATTATTATAAGGGAAAGGCTTACTCTGCTCCGGTTATTCATCTTTCCGATTCGTTTTATAAAGTAAGCCATTGGTATTGCAAACATTACATTGTATTCTACAAAATTTCTACTTCCATATCCACAACCAAATGAGAATATAAACCAAGCGGAAAATACATAAGTAAGTGCTAAAAAAGTAACGGGAATAATATAGTCATTTAAACTACTTTTTTTGTTCGTGAGTTTAATAACCATAGCAGCAATTACAACCAGATAAATCGGATTGTATAGAAACATACCATTATTGGGAGAAAACCACAGTTGAAGTATTTTAGGTGAAGTAAGATTTGTAAAACCATATTCTCCATATGAATAATGGATATAGCTACCTGACAAATATTTCCAATAGAGAAACTGAGGGGCAAAAACAATAAGAAAAGATACCATCAGGATTAATATGTTTCTGACATTGGCAAAGGTTCTTATCCTATTTATTAAGTCAGCAGGAGAGTTTAGTTCAAGGGTGAACAGAAAAGGAAAAAACATAACATTTGTTGGTCTTACCAATACAATTAAAGCAAAAAGTAAACTCCAGGCAAATACAAACACCCATTGTTTTTCTTTTGTAACAGATAACATTATTTGTGTTACCCGTGCTATTGCGGCAAAGAGGGCAAAAGAATAAATGTGTGACATTCCGGTGCTGTCAATTGTGTAGTAGAAAAGGTTAGTTCCCAGGAACAAAATCAAAATGGTAGTGGCTGTAACATGACATTTGTAATATTTTCTTAGAAAATGCCACAGGAAAAATAGTCCTGTGATAGCATAAAATAATGCAGCTAAATTGGGTACCTGATGATATATGCCTGAAAATCCATCCTGTGGCTGGCCACTTATTGCGGCATAGATATGTATGACTAAAAAAAATGGTGATTGCAGAAGTGCAACTCCATTCGAATAGCGGGTAATTACTTTGTTAGTTTCCCGGTCAAATGAAAAACCTTCACCTGTTTTTTCATCTATCCCTTCCGGAAATTTGTCAGCATTAAAATCATAAATGAAGAACGCAGGAAGATAAACATAATAGCCTGCCTGGTCAGCCCATAAGGGTGTCATCCAGTTAAAAGTGCCTGTATCCTTATGCCTGTCGTATATTAAAAAGGCCAGTATTATTGCAATCAATCCCCAGATTAGGATAGGCTTTAATATTTCCTGATTATTTACCTTCTGGTTCATTTCGTAATTACTGAGAAATGTTTTTTGGAAATAAGTTATACTTTACCACACAGTATAGTGCCCTAAAACCATCACGCCAACCAATTTTCTTTCCTTCATCATAGGTCCTGCCATAGTAAGATATTCCTACTTCATATATTCTGATTCCGGGTATACGGGCTATCTTCGCAGTAACTTCAGGTTCAAACCCAAATCTGTTTTCAACAAGGGAAATGTTTTTTATGATGTCGGATCTGAATAATTTATAACATGTTTCCATGTCAGTAAGATTCAAGTTAGTAAACATGTTTGAAATGGTGGTTAGAAATTTATTGCCTATGGAATGCCAGAAAAATAATATCCTGTGAGGATTTCCTCCCATAAAGCGGGAGCCGTATACCACATCTGCATTTCCTTCCACAATCGGACGCAGTAGTATGTTGTATTCCCGCGGATCATATTCTAAATCAGCATCCTGAATGATTATGCAATCGCCTGTAGCTTCATTTATTCCTCTGCGTAAGGCAGCTCCTTTACCCATATTATAAGGTTGTCGGTACAAGTGTATGTTCTCTTGGGGATTGCTTGCAATATAATTTTCAATAACCTCTGCTGATTGATCTGTTGAAAAATCGTTAACTAATATCAGTTCTTTTTCATAATTAAATTCCAACTCGATTCTTGTAACGCGATCTAAAATTTCTCTAATCGTTAGTTCTTCATTGTATACAGGAATAATAATTGAAAGTAGTTTTTTTTCCATTATTGATTTAATTATTTGATATAAATTTAAGCTAATTTTTAGATATATAATGAATGAATGCTCCTTTTAAGTTGTTAGTATTCAAAATAAACCTGAAGCAATAAGTCGTTTGTATTTTGAATGATTTAAAACTTAAGTAAGCATTTTGTTCATGATGTTGTTTAATTTTTTTGCAGAAATAACATTCAAATCAGGTACTGACAATAAAGGGCATTCATAGGCGTTTGTTGGTATGACAACCAAATGGTTTAATTAAATGTATTAATTTTGCTAAAGTAATCTTGGGAGTTTATTCCATAAAAATAATACGAATGAAAACAGCCATTTTTCCCGGGTCATTTGATCCATTCACTATTGGACATGAATCTATCGTTAAACGTGCATTGCCAATGTTCGATAAAATATACATAATGATAGGCTTCAATGCCAATAAGAAGTCTTTTTTTTCATTAGAAAAACGGATGAAATGGATCGATCAGGTGTTTAAAAATGAAGATAAAATTGAAGTTCGGGTTCATGAAGGTCTCACAGTTGATTTTTGTAAAGAAGTTGGGGCAAGGTATATTTTACGTGGTTTACGCACCTCAGCCGATTTTGAATATGAACGTGCCATTGCGCAAATGAATAAAAAAATGCATCCCGAAATTGAAACTATATTTCTGCTTACTTTACCTGAACATACTCCAATAAATGCTAC
>DASRQG010000333.1:0-13289 GCA_035645995.1 Mariniphaga sp.
TCTTTTTGTCATGAAAACGATTTCCACAATCCCAATGATTTTCTGCCTCTGTACACTGTCGAACCAGACGTGCTGAAACACGATAACAATCCCAAAGCAGATGGGGATCAGTCGGATAGTGGATATTACTTTCACAAACAGTACTGTCCAGACGAAGTTTCTCACCACTGATCTTTTCTTCTTCGATTGCTGATGTTTGCAGAATGGTATTGATCCTGGCCCAGGTTGTTGCTGAAATGAGTTTGTGTGCCTGGCACAAGTAACCAAAACTCATTACTTTACCTATTCCAATCCGAGTGAAATTACGTAAAAAGTCGCTTTCCGATATTCGGATAATTGTTTCACGAAAAGGGCATTGTTCAATATACATCACTATAATGCATCGTAATATCTGTTCGGAGAAAACAGAACTGCTCCGGCCGTTTTGGGTACCTAATCGTTTAAGATCAGAATGGATATATTTGAGAATTAAAGGGTGTTCATCAAGAAGTGTGTCAATCGCATTGTATTTTTCCTGATATTCACTTACAATTTTTGAACTTTTATGCAAATTAAAGAAGAAACAGGGTTGGAAATTAATTATTTTTCTCATAGGGAATTCCTTTTGTTTTTGTTTTTTTTGTCGACTATAAAATACATTAGGAAATTCCCTTTTTTTTATCATTTTGTCATTTTGAACAGAAACTAATTAATAACATCGGCCCATTTGTCAAAACCCAGTTGTGATGTGATAATCGTGCATTTGTTTTTATGGCGTGCTTTAATCAGATCAAAAAACAGTCCGGCCTGTTCTGCTCAAGAGGAGCGTATCCAAACTCATCAATGAGCATACAATTGATACGGGTGAAGTTTTTAATCATTTTGGTTGATGAGTTGTCAGCACAGAACTGTTACAGTTTAACCATTAGTTATTTAAAGTCAACAAAGAGGCCGCGCAGGTTATTGTTAATGGCATGTACCAGAAAGGAAGTGGCCGGCCGGACTTGCCACACCCGGTCAGTCTTGACGAACAGCAGGCCCTGGTTTTCATTGATGTATTGCAGCGAGTCATAGATCGGCAAAACCAGTTTTTTCTCTAAAATATCATTAGGCAGCTATGCAGATTCTTTTCAAACTTTTCCTGTTCTGTTTGAACACAGCCCTGAGTAACAAATTGATTCTTTAGCATCCGCAGTGTCCAATCAACATTACCCGTACTGATCAGATCACATACCATCTCGTCGCCCCTAAAAAACGCCCGTGACAGAGTCGCTATATCACGGGTGGAGTAATTGTGGCCGCTGACCGCTTTCACAAACTGGTCCACTTTTTCTCCATTGCCCCCGCGCGTAACCGGCCCAAGGTCGTACATATAGCTGCGTGAAGGAAATGTTGCGCTGATTATCTTTTCACGTATGGTATCGCTCATGCTTTTAAGCATGTCAATGCGCAGCAGTCGTACCCAGGAGACACTACGGCCAAGGCGAAGGGCTATCTAGCTGATGCTCAGTTGGGATACAGTGTTCAAGTGTTCCACAACAATAATAGTAAGTCAATTATCCCTGGAACAATGATACCCAGTTTTTGGAGAATCCATATTTGCTGGTGCCATCTGTGACAGGATATTACATAATAGCCATAAAATAGAATTAAAAGGAGATTCAATGAAAAAAAAATATCACCTAAACCGGCACCTTATGTATACTTAAAACCAAGTGAATCGCTTCGCTCCAGATCAGGTGCCGGTTTGGACCGGATTTGGATATCGAGTAGACCGGAATACGCATTCGGGCTCATCTTTTAAAGAGAGTGAGCTTTTAAGAGTCGTAGAGGCGACACGATAAAACACGGAGAAAAGATAGTTGTATTCGGGCCTGTTAAGGGAAACTAACTTATTGAAACCCGATTTTTAAACTAAAAACGACAAAAAACAAGGAGAGCAAAGTATGAAAGATCTATATATAGGGCAAATAAAAGAAATACAGCTGGAATTACTTTCAAAATTAGATAGCTTCTGCCGAAAAAATCAGATCAAATATTTCTTAGCTTATGGAACCCTTTTGGGAGCTGTGAGACATCAAGGTTATATTCCATGGGATGATGATATTGATATATTAATGCCAAGACCGGATTACAAAATTTTCATAAAAAACTATAATAAGACCAGCATTGATTCTCGTGTATATGATTGTTTTAGCGATTCCCAATATCCATATTTTATGGCAAAGCTTTCATCGGAAAAGACTAGACTAGAAGAAGAAACAAATGTTCCCTATGAAAAGATAGGCGTTAATATTGATATATTCCCATTGGATGGCGCTCCTGATACAGAATTTAAAAAAAGAATGATTTTGTTGTACCGTAGCTTGCTTCACACTGTTTCAATATTAAAAACGGTCAAATTGAAAAATAACAGAGAACTCTATAAAAATTTAATTTTGACTATAGGGAACAAGCTGTGTGCCCCTTTGGGGCAAAACATGCTTGCAAGAAAATTGAACGAAATTGCCTCGCAAAATGATTACACAAAAAGCGAAGAAGTAATATGCCTAGCGTCACCTTATGGAAAAAAAGATGTGATGTTCAGAAGTGACTTTGAAAAAATAGTTGAGCTTGATTTCGAGAAAAAAAAGTACTTTGCACCTCACCAATATAATCGTATTCTTAAACAATTATACGGTGACTATATGGCCCCACCTCCCGAAAAATTTAGAGTGACACATCACGCCTATCGTGCATATTGGAAATAGCATCAGTTTGGTTAGCTACAATTACACATAAGTAATCGCTCGGCCAAACCATCAAGACAATGTTCCGGCAGTAATTATACTTTAGGTGTATAAATAACCAGGAGCATTTTTTAGTGAACAGATGGGTAGAGAGGTTTCTTTTCAGGGAGTTTACCACCGTTGCAAGCTTTCAGCCATTCAACGGGAGTGAGATCACTTACATCAGCATTAGCAGGTCTAATAGCCATTCTCATCAGGATATCTTTGAGATATTCTTCCGGATTAATACAATTGAGCTTACAAGTTGCGATAATCGAATAAAGTATAGCCATTCGTTTCCCCCCTTCATCAGACATTACCTGCATCCAGTTTTTTCTACCAATGGCCAGATCTCGAATAACTCGTTCATCAACACCATTATCTATAGGGAGATCACCGCGTTCCAGGAAACGTACGATTCGATCCCAGTGACCCAGAGTATAATTAATTGCCTTGCTTGTACGAGATTGCGGAACAATGGTCATGCCGGGATTGGTAAGTGCATCCTTGATCTGTTCAAGAATAAGCTTACTACAGCGCTGGCGGATAGCGAAACGTTGTTCTATAGAAAATCCTTTTTCGGTTGCGAACCGTTCAATGCGGTAAAGATGCCTGATAAAACGAATGATTTTTCTGTTGTATTCGATATGGTACCCGGTATCAATTGCTTTAATAAATTCCCTGCGCACATGCATCATGCAGGCCATCTGAATAAGCCGGTATTTTTTAACAGCATCGTTATAACTGCTATAGCAATCAGTCATCAGATACGTACCTGCTTTAACCCCTTTGAGAAACTCTCTGGGAGCTACAGCTCCATGAGATTCTTTATAGTCAAATACAGCAACAGTCTGTTCTCCATTGACATATGGCCACATGTAACTTGTGTGTCCACTGCGTTTTATTTTGGAATCATCGGAGTGTATACAAAAACTTTCTTTGACTGCAATCACAAGAAGATCGTAGATTCTTTTAAGTGGGACGCAGATCTCAGCGATCCAGCCCACCATAGTGGATCGGGTGAACCAAATTCTGGACTCGTGAAAGATCTGTCTTTGTATCCGGTAAAGAGGCATATGGAACTGGTATTTGCTCAGTATTACAAAGAGCAACAGGTTTATATCTGGAATGATTCTTGGAAGAGGAGATACTACGGGCATCTCGGCGGCAACAGGGGTGTCTTTGCACTTATTACAGGCATAGATTGGTTGAATGTAGATATGTCGTTCGTACTTTGCAGGGATGCGAAAGATAACTGTTCGCTTTTGTTGACCAATCTGCCTGAGTGGACCGCAGCCATTACTACAATTTTTCTGATCATCAGGAATATCAATAATATGTTCATGAGTTTCGACATTATCAGGAATAACATTACGACCGGGATGTCTTTTTCTTCTTTTTGTTGCTTTAAAATCAATATATTCATCTTTTTGTTTTGGAGCGACATTAGGAGTGATTTGACTGAGAAGTTCATTCAGTTCCAATTGTGAGTCATCGGAAACGGTTTGTTTTTCTGTCTTTTTTCCAAATATTTCTTTTCGAAGCAGAATGTTTTCATCATTGATTTTGCGATAGTCCAGAATAATTTTCCACATCAACAGCTTTAGTTGATTGATATCGGCAGGGAGATCATCGATTGATTTTATGTCAATTGTTTTCACGATCTATAATATATATAATAAAAGTTGACTATACAATTATTATTAAGTCTACTTTAATAAATAAATCATTTTACTTGCGCAGCAGGAAGCCGATACCTTTTCCGTTGTCGCGATCCGGCAAAATCAATTCCCTCAAGTATCAACATAAGCTGAGCCAACTCCAGAGTGCTGTCGTTATCTTTGAGAGATTCGATACTGAATCGTCCCTTTTCCAGACGTTTATACCAGATACAGAAGCCGGTACGGTCCCAAAGTAAAATCTTTACCATGTTTGCCCGCTTATTGAAAAATGCAAAGAGGTGTCCGCTAAGGGGATCTGCGCCTAATATTTGCTCTACACAGCCGCAAAGACCATCAAATGATTTACGCATATCAATTGGAACGCTGCATGCGAACACTTTTACCGTTGGTGGAAAGCTTAACACCGGACATCCCCTTGAAGTGTTTTGAGTATGGAACATAAATGTTCAATACTCTGGTGCCCGTTAATCTCAACCCGGGTACCGTCAGGATAGTTTATCAGAACAGAGTCGCTTTGTTGTAATGTACCCAGGTTTAAAAATGATGGCTTTTTCTGAACTGGTTCTTTTTTCTTAGAAAAAGTAGGCTTCGATAATTTCTTCCGATTAATATAAAAGGACCAGGTCGAGAATCCCTGTTGTGCACTGTACTCTTTAACCGAAAGTCCGCTTGTTTTCTGTTGTGATATGTGGCGGGGCCAATCATATTTAACTTGTGATTGTGACATCCATCCTCCTTATACGTTTTTGCTTTAATATCGTATTTGCAGGAGGGGAAAAAACATGGGTTGGCCGAGCGATTACCACATAACGACAATTAAAAGTTCACATCAGGTTTTTTATTTATGTAGTTTATTTCTAAATTTGTAAGATCAGTTTAACATAATATTCTTATCCTGAATTCACGTTTCTTCTAAAACAAACTCCCCACCATAAACCCTCTCAACAATCTCAACCATATCCCTGGCTAACTTATCCCGATCATAATATAAAGAAACATATTCTCTACCCTTAAACGACTCTTTTCCAGCAGATTTTATCTTTTCTATACCCAATAAAAGCGACTCCGGATTATCCTGCTCCATAACCACTCCGGCTTTACCACGTAGTACAATTTCCTGTGCTTCACCTTTAACTCCCATGACTATTGGAATATTCATGGCCATAAGCTCAAAAATTTTTGAAGGAATTACTGTACCGAATAACTCAGTTCCACGAAGATGAACTAGGCAGCAGTCACTTGATGAAATAACTAAAGGCATCTCTTCTTTCGGAAGGCGACCGGTAAAAATAACATTATTTTCCAGGTTCTCTTTTTTTGAAAAATTCTCAAGCTCTTCTCGTTTGGCTCCATCACCTACAATCCTGAAAACGATATCCTCAATTCCTTTTTCCTTACATATTTGAGCAGCCTTAAGTATTACCTCAAGACCATGGGCCATACCAACCGTACCTATATATGAACAAACAAATTTTTTGTCGATTTTATATTTACTATTATTAGTTGAGTGAATTTTTGATGGATTAAATTTTTCGAGATCGACACCATTGATAATAACAGAAATATTGTCTTTTGAAATTCCTTTTGAAGCAATACGTTCTTTATATCCCTGGCCAACTGCTACAATATGGTCTGACGCCAGATACATCTTTTTTTCAAGAATTTCGAGAAAGGAAATAATCTTTGATTTTTTCATGGCTCCTACAGTTATAATCGATTCCGGCCAGATATCACGAATTTCGAGAATGAAAGGCCATTTTCGTAACCAATGCAAAAGAACTCCAGCCCATCCACAAAAAAACTGCGGTGAAGTAGCTATTAAAACATCAACATTTCTGACAAACATGCATTGAATGACTGAATTAAACATGTAACTCAGATAATTAATAATTCTTTTTAAAAAACCTTTATTGGGTGCCAGGTAAGTCCATATTCTTACGATTTCAATGCCATCAATTTCATCTATACTTCTGAATGAATTTTTATAACCACTATAAATAACACCTGTTGGGCAATTAGGAGCACATGTTACCACTGTAACTTTATGTCCAAGTTCAACCCAGCGTTTACAATGTTCGTATGTTCGGGTTGCAGGAGCATTTACTTCTGGTGGAAAATAGTGGGAAAGAAAAAGTATATGCATTGTTATAACTCTATTATTGTGGTAAATTCGAAAGGTAAATAAATATTAATGGCCATGACGATTTTTTGGTTTTTAATGGATAAACCAAATTCAGGGTGATAAGTTGAATCTATGATTCTATTTTCCAATCTGTTATCCAAATATAATTTATATGAATTTTTTAACGGGCTTTTTAATTCTACAATATGATTATCTTTAAGAGAAGCTTTGATGTCCGGATGAAAATGTAGAAACGATGAAATAAAATGTTTTCCACTACCATCAATAATGTCAGTGATTTTTATCCTGGTATTTCCTATGCTCCAGATTCTTTTATGATATTTAACTCCTCTTATACGTTTGAAACCATCGTGTGAAGCGGTGATGACTATTGAATCACCGTTTTTCTGTATTGTTCTTTCCTTGATACGGGCACGGCGGGCTACCCTGAAACCACTCCATACTTCAGATGAGTTCAGGTTATCAACCGAAACAGTATTGTGTGCAGCAGTACCACGCTGTCGAAGTCTTTCTGGTCCGGTTCCGTAGCAGGATGTTCCACTATCTACGATTATTCGCTGCTCATCGCAAGACAATTCAAAAGATAATGTGTCCGCGTGCGCATGACCTGGTTGGTAGTCAGGTCCAACAGCTCCGGCATCAATTATCAAAGTGTATTTATCCTTTTTAACTGAAATGTAACCAGTATCTGAAAGATCGGTTATTTGTTTTTGTTCTGTTATTGGCGTAATTCCAAGTGATTCCGTATATTTTGAAAGTTGACTATATTCCGGAGCTATCCCAAAGGCTGAATCATTAAAAAGGGCTATTCTGTTATCATTATGGCACATTGTTTTTAACCACAAAAGCATCTTTTGAACGACAGATTTCCAATAACCAATAAGTAAACTATCAATTAAGGGGTTTTTATAAGATTGAGCGATATTTATCAAATCCAGAATATCTTCAACCATTATGCTGTGGTACATGGGAGACCGTTCGAAATTACCACCATCATTTAAAATCTGTTCCGGAATCTCTTTTTCAAGTATTGATAAACCTTTTTTTAGCCATTTTTGGGCCTCATTTCCTTCAAAGAAAAGACCGCCAAAAACGAGAGCTTTGGCATTAGCAAAAAGGTGATTTGCAAGAAGGTGATATTCAAGTCTTTTTCTCAAGTATCGTATCTGTATTGCAAGATTTTGCTGTGCTTTTTCGGTAAGTAAGTTACCATTAAGATGCCACTTGATCCAATTAACAGTTCGAAGTGAAATCGGATACGGGTCCCAACCGATACCTTTTCCAACAGGGTTTTCTTCAATCCACCTGGTTATCAAATCATAATGAATATAATTTCTATATTCATTATGATCTGAATTCAGGTCATCAAAGTAGTGAAGATTATATAACCAGAGTTTTTCAATTTTTGATGAATTCAAATCTTTAAAATTACTGATTTTATGTTCTTCATTTAAATACTGGAAGGTGTCTGTTTTAAGTATGGATTGCTTTTTCAAAGCAGGAAAACGCAATTCTTTGGTGATACGTGCCAATCGTAAAGAGTTAAATACGGGCAGTGGCTTATACAGTCTGAATAAAATTCTTGCAAAGATCTGCGTATAGCGTAAATGTATTAATGTGAAGAATAGGTTTACAGGCTGCATCTATACCAAATACTTTGTTTGTTTTTCCTTAATGGATTGGCGAATTAAGAAAGTGATTTCTGTAGTAGTAAAAAGTGAATTCAGAGAAATTGGAAATGGACCGCCATTTTTAACGGAATTCAAAAAGATATCAATTTCGTTTTTAAAACCTTTATCCTGTTTACTTTTTAATTCCTTTTTTCCCAACTTCCCAAAACATTTTGTATTTACAAAATCATTAAGTACAGCAACAGAATCATTACCAAATATTTCACAATACTCTTTTGGCAATTCTGATGATCCCAGGGCTATATAATTTATACTAGCCAGAGATCCATCACTGTACTGTATTATTATGCTACAAGTATCTTCATTTACTATGTTTTCATTTTCAGCAGTAATTGCTGAAGCAAAAACCGAAACCGGATCTGAACCTGTTATAGAAGAAACAAAATCAACGAAATGGCATACTTCGCCGATTATTCTTCCACCACCGGTTTCCTGGTCCTGAATCCAGAGATCTTTTGGAATAAACCCCGCATTAATTCTGTAGTTAATCATTAGAGGTGTTGTTCGGTTCTTGAAATATTCTTTAATTAAAACTGCATGTGGGGAAAACCTCCTGTTAAAACCAGCCATTAGCAGAGTGTTTGAAGCAGAAACTGTTTTTTTCATACACTCAAGCTGTTCATTGTTAATTGCAAGCGGTTTCTCTACAAATACATGTTTTCCTGCTTCCAGAGCATCACAAATAAATTTTGCATGGGTATTATGCCGTGTAGTTATGAATATTACGTTAATGTCATCATCTTGAAGAAGCTTTTTATAATCTGTTGCTGCATATTGGAAACCCTCTTTTTTACCGGTTTCTGTTGCATTCATTCCTGTTGCTGTACATAGGCCTTTAAGAATTACACCATCTTTTTTTCTCAATTGAGGGAAGAGGACACCTTTAGTAAAATTTCCAGCACCAATGAAACCGATTCCTAGTTTTCCAGTTGAAGCTGAAACCAATTCCCTGGAGGATAAATTCAGAACCCTTTTGAGATCTTTAGATTCTTTTTCTTTGTAATTTAAAACTACACCTAAATAGGGTTCACCTTTTTTCCCTAATAAAAGATCATAAGCGTCTATTGCATTTTCAATATTGAATCTATGTGTAATAATTTTTGATGGTGTTACTTTTCCCGCTGCAACACAATCCAGAAACGCTTCAATGTTTCTCTGTTCAGTCCATCTTACATATCCGAATGGATAATCGTGGCCAGCTTCTTCATACTGTGGATCATATCTTCCAGGCCCATAGGAGAGGCTGAGTTTGAAATCCAGCTCTTTTTTATAATACATATCACGTGGAATATCCATTCGCACCATACCTGTAACAATCACTTTTCCTCTTGGGCGGCATATTTCACCTGCAACTGTAACAGGTTCATTGGATTTTGTAGCTGCAGTAATAAGTACAGCATCAATACCACGTCCTTTACTGAAATCCAAAGCAGCAACTTCAAGCATTTCATGAACTGTGTAATCAGCTCCCAATTCACGTGCAAGTTTACACCTGTTGGTGTTTGGATCAAACCCGATTACTTTTGCACCTGATGCTTTTAGTAATTGAACAGCTAAAATCCCTAATAAACCTAATCCAATTACACAAACAGTTTCACCTAACCTGATATCACATTGTCTTATACCCTGAAGAGCTATTGAGCCGACTGTTGAACACGATGCATCTTCGAATGAGACGGACTCCGGAATTTTTACAACAAGATTTTTGGGGATATAGTTGTATTCTGCATGATTAGCATACATGGCACCGCCACATGCTACTCTGTCACCTTTAACAATTCCAGATACATTTTTTCCAACTTCTTCAACAATACCGGCACATGAGTAACCCAAAGGAATAGGTTGATCAAGTTTTGTCTGTACTTTTTCCAGAGTTTCAAAGAACCCTTCGGTTTTCATTTTTCTGATAACTTTTTTAACCTGATCAGGCATTGCCATAGCTTTTCCAACCATATTTTTTTTGGCAAAGTCTACAAGCATTTTTTCTGTACCCGCGCTCACGAATGAGACACGGTTTTGCATAACTATTCCACCGCTTTTACAGGTTGGAACTGGTACTTCGGATAACAAGAGTTCACCGGATTTGTAGGATTGGAGAATTTGTAGCATGGTAGAGCTTTCTATTTTATAACAAATTATATTATAATTAAAGGTTAGGTTTAAATAAATTAAACTAAGATAATTTTTTAAAAGGTGTCATTAAGCTTGTGTTTTATTCTCCAATTTTTCTTTCATTTTGAATGTGCCTTTTCGCATTGACTCAATAATTTCAAAGGCATTGTTTATTGAAAAAACTTTAAATATTTTCCTACATTGGACCATTTCTTTTATTTCAAGCATGAGTAAAGTTGATAGTTCGACTTCGTTCCAATCTCTTTGCATTTTGCTAAATGGTTGCAATATAGTTTTTTTATGTCCTACATCTTTTGGCCAATATTTTCTTTTTATAAGGATATCATCAATCCATAAAACCATTTTTCTAAAATCATCAATTTTGGCTATTACATTGCCATATTGGATATTTATAGTTTCATTAATCCCTTCAAAAGGTTCTGAACGTGATGTTAAGACTATAGAAATGAGATCGTTTTTATCAGTTACAATTGTGATAGCAATATTATCGTCTGGCTCGTTAATATTACTGTATGAGACTGTAATATCAATTTTATCTGGGTAATTTCCACGCCAATTAAAGAGATTGACGGTTAAATCTAACCAGTGTCCAACATTGCCGCAAATCCTGAGACCTTCCTTTGGATCACGATACCAATGGTCTTTGTTAATAAAATGACCGGAAATATAATAGTTTATAGTAAATGGAGAGTCTTTATCTATAAGTCCTTTTATACTTGTTTCATTTTTAAAATCTATTATTGCTTGAGAAAATGGTCGGTTATAACCTGCATATATTTTTCCACAAGAATTAGATAATGTATAAATCAAATTGTTTAACTGATTAATATTGACACTTATTGGTTTTTCAACATAAATATCTATATTTTTTCTAAGTAATTCAATTGCGTATTCGGAATGTGTGAAATGATTTGATGCTATATATACAATATGGTATTCTTTTTTATTTAGCATTGGTAAAAAGGAACTTTCTATCTTTTTAAAATGGTATTTTTTTGCAAGGCAAACCGCTTTTTTATTATGAATATCAAAACAAGAATAAAAATTGATATTTCTGTTCTTTTTTAAAAAAAAACAAATTGTTGAAAAAGCGAACTGACCACAACCAATAATTGATATTGCTGTTTTCCCTCTCTTTTTTATACCGAAATTGTAATTTATTTGTAATCTTCCCATTAGTTTAGTCATTGTCCTATCAATACCATAAATACTACAATATCGAATAACTTTTTTTATTTGAAATTTAATTTTCATATGTCTATTTACTTAAATTGTTTTTGTTAACATTGATTTTCTTTAGCAATCATGTGAATGAATTTAAAAGTATCTTGTGCACATTGTTTCCAATTGTAATATTTAGCTTTTTTATAAGCTTTTAAAGCTAGTTTAAAACACATTTTCGGTGAATTGATAAACTTTAAAATTGTATTAGCGATATCGTTTGTGTCCTCGGGGTTAAAATATAAACCAGCATCACCTAATATTTCTGGCATTGGTCCTAAATTTGAGCATGCTATCGGTAATCCAGAAGCCATCCCTTCTAAGAGTATATTTGGAAGATTTTCACAACTTGACGCATAAACAAAGAGGTCTGATGATCCGTAATATTTTTGAATATCATCATATCGCCTTGGGCCCAAGTATTTAATGTACTCATTATAATTATCAATTTTCTTTAAAGTTTTATTTAGTTTTCTTAGAGCTGGCACATAGGCCGGTCCTATTAAAGTTAGATCAACAGGAAAACCTTCTTTTCTTAGCCTAGTTACGGCATTAACAACATGCCACTGGTGTTTGTAAACGTCTATGATAGAAACGTATACTATTCGAAATGGTTTTTGATATGTATAATTATTAAATTGTATATGATCACGAGGGGGGGAAAAAAATCTTTTATCAATTCCGTGTGGTATAATAATATATGAATCGTCAGTTTTATTTAATTGATTGATAATCATTCTCTTTGCGTATTTTGATAAAAATATAAGTCCATTTGATCTAGCAAAAGTCCTACTTTATGTAGCTCGTAAAAGTATAAATTTCAAAAATGTTAATGATAAACCATAACGTTTCATCTCTTTTGTTTCAAATGGCAACATATTTTGGCACATTACCACAAATGGTCGAAAATCACCTAAAAATGTACCACCTGGAACAAATAATATTGAACAATTTAATTTTCTTGCTTCATCAGATAACAAATGATTTTGGTAAAAAACTCGAAATGGAAGGCTTTTATCAAGAAGAGTAGAATGAATTTTTGTTATCCATGGCTTATCATTTATTGTTTCAAGTGTAGAACTACTAGACCAAATATATATATGGGAAAAATTATGTACATCTGGATCTGCAACTTTTAATAGCTCAACTAAATGCGTAATCCCACCACCTCTACTTATATTAGTTGCATCAATGCCAATATTCATGATTGTGTTATTCCCGAAGCCATTTTTATCCTTAATTATTTACTACTTTTCATCAGTTTTGTTTGATATAAAACCATTTCAAAACATGTTACAATTCCGTGTTTTTGAGATGGTCGACTTTTTTTGACAGTTTCCCATCTTATTTTAAGTTGTCTTATACCTATTGTCTATCATGCAGCCTTCTTTAAAATAATTTCTCCATTATATATTTGTACAGGAAAATAGTAATCAAGGGATTGATGTTCTCTTCTGTTATTGTAACGATCAAAGAAATCACATAATCCACGGTAACAGGATCTGACATCTCCATAGTCTTTCAGGAAAATATCTTCATACTTGACCGTACGCCAAAGGCGCTCTACAAAAACATTGTCCAGTGCCCGGCCACGGCCGTCCATGCTGATCGATATATCATGTTCTTTCAGCACCTCGATAAAATCATTGCTGGTAAACTGGCTGCCCTGGTC
>DASRQG010000334.1:0-9050 GCA_035645995.1 Mariniphaga sp.
TTATCATAACCTGACGGCTGAAAAATAGGATCGTAACCAAATCCAGTCTTGCCTTTTTTCTCCCTGGTTATCTCGCCTTCAACAATACCTTCAAATTGTTCTTCATTTCCATTTAAAACTAAATGAATTACAGTTCTGAAACGTGCTTTCCGGCTGTTTATTTTTTCCAATAGTGTTAATACTTTATCCATATTTGCCTGTGAATCTTTTGACTCTCCTGCATATCTGGCTGAATATACCCCCGGCTCATTATCTAATGCCTCTATTTCAAGGCCTGTGTCATCAGCAAAACAGTAATGGCCATATTTTTCGTAGATGTACAATGCCTTCTGACGTGCATTACCTTCAAGCGTTGGTTGATCCTCCGGAATATCATCCTGAATGCCCACATCTTTAAGGCTCAATAGCCTAAATCTGTTGCCAAGTATGGCTTGTAGCTCTTCTATTTTATGCTTGTTGTTTGTTGCAAAAACCAATTCCATATTCATTTCGATTAATATTGTAAAAATAGGGAAATTGTACAAAAAGATGATTGTTAATTTTACATGTCGATAAAAAACAGTTTTAACAGCTTCAGAATCAAAAATGGGAGATCAGGTTCTAAATATTTTTAGCAGCATGTTAGTGAGGCCAATAAAAAAACGTAAATTCGCATTAAGTGAACTTGTTGGAGAAATTACAAAAGATGTTGAAGATTAATCATGCTGTTTCCGTTTAGGCACTAAAAACAATTAATATCACATGAATATAAAAAAATAGCGTTATGCCGTATCGTCGATTACCTACTACAGACAAGGCACGGCTGCGAGCATTGGAAGCGGTGCAAAAATTTATTATTGGAAAAGATCCCGGCAGCCTGGCTGTTTCGGGAGGTATCCTGTCTGAATTGGGAATTATTAAAACAAATTTTGAAAACCACCTGAAGCATCATGAGCTGAATCTGAAAATTGAATCAGAAAGAAATATTAATTATAAACAGGCACT
The DNA here is from genome assembly GCA_035645995.1 of Mariniphaga sp. Classification (GTDB taxonomy): domain Bacteria; phylum Bacteroidota; class Bacteroidia; order Bacteroidales; family Prolixibacteraceae; genus Mariniphaga. The sequence continues at coordinate 985 of DASRQG010000334.1, forward strand.
TGAAAAAGCACGACTATATATTTCACATTTTATTCAGGTTTTGCTAATGACTGTTGAGCGGGAAGAGATTAAACCTGAGGTTCTTCTATTGTATGGGTTGACATCTGTTAAAGATAAAGTACCCATAATGCATACTGAAAAAGAGATTTTAGAATGGGGACGTAAAGTTATTTCAGGGGAACAACAACGCATGCAAAAGGGGGGGAGCCCTGTTTATAATCCATCAATTGCTGTTGTGAAAGCAAAAGTAGAGGATTTTAATGAAGTGGCTATATTTCAATCAAATCTAAAGCGAAATAATTTAAGGTCGTTTGAAAAATTACAGCAATTACGTAAAATCACCAATGAGTTTATCAGTCGTATGTGGACTGAAATTGAAACAAGTCTTGACTATCTGCCACCTAAGCAGAAGAGACAAAAGGCTCAAGAATACGGGGTGGTATATGTATTTAGAAGAAATGAAAAGAAGAAACTGAAGAACGAAGGGCTTCAGGTTGATTTGTTATTTGATTTTAAATAGGAACAGGACTTATACCAGGTTCACATCACGTCGGATGTAACTTTGATAATCTTTAACTATAGGGGTGTAATCTTCGTGAAACAAGGAAGATGAAACCATGAAATCGGCTGTCGAACGGTTTGATGCTGTTGGTATGTTGTATAATACAGCTATTCGTAATAAGGCTTTAACATCTACATCGTGTGGTTGTGGTTGCATAGGGTCCCAAAAGAAGATCAATAGATCAACTCCACCTTCTGATATCATCGCTCCTAATTGCTGATCTCCTCCTAATGGGCCTGATTTTAAACGGGTAACAGTAGGAGGGACAGCTCCATATTCAAAACATTTCTCAGATATGGCATCTTCTATCAATTTACCTGTCGTCCCTGTACATATCAAATTATGGTGTATCAATTCGTTCCAGTTGTATGTTACCCATTCAATTATGTCCTTCTTTCGATTGTCGTGGGCAACAATTCCAATGTTTTTTTTCTTTTTCATCATATATAGAGTTTCTTAATAGGTTTGGATGGTACTCGCATGATGAATGGTCATCCTTAATTTTGATTTACGAATCATGCTCGTTAAAGTTTTTAAGTTTTTTTATTTATTATTCTGCCGGTTGATATAAGAATAAAATAATTTAAGGCACAAAGTTATTGTATATATGTTCAATACCATAACTTTGGCCTCTGTTTGGGTCTTATTTTATTTAAAATTAATCCGGATAATGAAAAAGGAAGAGTTTATCTTCAAAAAGAGGATGAAATCAATCTTCTTGAATTACCTCTCTTATGTCTTTGATGATCAGTTGTGCTAATGTCCCGGCTTCTTGCTCCGACTTAGCCTCTGCATAAATCCGGATGATAGGTTCTGTATTAGATTTCCTAAGATGTACCCATGATTCTTTGAAGTCAATTTTTACCCCATCAATATCTATTACCTGTTCATTAGAATACTTCTCTTTCATCTGCAAGAGGATCTCGTCAACATCTATTCCCGATGTTAATTCGATTTTATTTTTTGATATAAAATAATCGGGGTATGTTTTTCTCAATTCAGAACATTTCAAATTGCTTTGTGCAAGATGACTTAGAAAAAGAGCAGCACCAACCAGGGCATCACGGCCATAATGACTTTCGGGATAGATAATGCCGCCATTCCCTTCACCGCCAATTACTGCATTTGTTTCTTTCATTTTTGCCACAACATTCACTTCGCCCACTGCGGCAGGAGAATAGGATTTTCCATGCCTTTCGGTGACATCACGCAAGGCTCTGCTTGAGGAAAGATTTGAAACTGTGTTTCCAGGGGTATGCTTTAAGACATAGTCGGCAACAGCAACCAGTGTATACTCCTCATTAAACATTGAACCATCCTCATTAATAACAACGAGCCGGTCAACATCGGGGTCAACTACAAAACCCACATCAACCTTATTTTCTGCAATTAATTGAGAGGTTTCAATAAGATTTTCAGGAATAGGTTCGGGGTTATGTGAAAAGTATCCGGTAGGTTCACAGTTAATCTTAACAATATTTTTTATTCCTAATGCTTCAAAAAGTGCAGGTATAACAATACCTCCAACAGAGTTCACTGCATCTACTGCTACAGAAAAACCTGCCTGCCGAATGGAATTAATATCGACCAGATTAAGATCCAGCACTTTTTGAATGTGTATTTGTGTATAATCTTTTTCAGTAATTGAACCCAGTTCGTCAACTTCAGCAAAAGAGAAAGCTTCATCATCTGCAAGTTCCAATACTTTTGCTCCTTCTTCAGCATTAAGAAATTCACCTGAGGCATTCAATAGTTTTAATGCATTCCATTGTTTAGGGTTATGGCTTGCGGTAAGAATGATTCCCCCATCTGCCTGCTCCTCAACAACAGCTATCTCGGTTGTAGGGGTGGTGGCAAGGCCGATATTAATAACATCTATTCCCATTCCTGTCAGTGTTGCCACTACGAGGGAGCTGACCATTTCACCTGAAATACGGGCATCGCGTCCTACAACAATTCTCAAATCCTTTTTATTAGCAGTTTCCTGTACCCATGTAGCATAAGCTGCTGTGAATTTTACCACGTCAAGCGGGCTTAATCCTTCACCCGGCCTGCCTCCAATTGTTCCCCTAATTCCTGAAATCGATTTAATTAAAGTCATTTTTTATCTTTTATTTTTTATAAAGTTCATACTTCAATGGAAAAAGATTTATTCATCTATTTCATCCAGCTCATTTAGGGTTTGTTTTAATTTATCGATGTAGTTGCCATACAGGCGACGAAATCCCCACCTCATTAATAAGTAAATGCCTCCAACTGTAACTGTAAGAACCAGTAATCCAATTACAGTGGCCATTGCCCACTTTCCAAAAGGTATGTCAGAAACTATAATGCCATGAGTTTCTATATCATAAGTTAATCCTGCATACATTCCTGATAAAAACTGCATAGCTAGTGCTATTGCAAACACAGTCAGAGCAAGATAAAATAGTTTGTTATAGATTTGAAGTGTTTCTATGATTTTAGTGAGAGCCTCCCTCAGGTTACAGTTTATCTTGCATAATCTGCGAACTTTGTAATATTTTATGACAAAGAAAACAAAGGTTATTAAAATAAATAAATCACTAAAAATACTCAGGTATTTTAGCCATTGAGGCATTGAGGCATTTACAGCAGTCTGATTTGCCAGCATGGGTGCAAAAATAAGATCATCTGCCAGAAATATCAGAATAAGAATGAAAAGAATAACAAATCCGAAACGTACATTCCGATCGATACGATCAATGAGGTTATCTGTTCTTTTTTGAAGCACTACTTTTAGTTGTTCCTCATCGAGTTCTTTTCCTGTAGTAAATTGATTCCAGGTTTTTTTTAAATCCTTCAGCTCCATCTCTAATCCTCCTTTACCATCAATGCTTTGAGTTTTTTCTTTATCCGGTTCATCTTAACCCTGACATAATTTTGTGTGATGCCTGTTATTTCAGCAATCTCTTCATATTTTTTATCTTCCAGAAACAGCAATATGATTGATTTCTCCACTCCTGTCAGTTGGGAAACCGCTTTTTGTAAAATTTTTATTTGTTCTTCTGTTTCGAAATCGTAAGATACATCGGCAACTTGAAGATTTTCATACGACAACTGATTTCTATCGGGTCTTCTTTTACTTTTCTTAAAATGAGTGATCGCTGTGTTTAATCCTACCCGGTACATCCAGGTACTTACTTTCGATTCATGTCTGAACGTAGGATAAGACTTCCATAGCTGAGCAACGATTTCCTGAAAAAGATCGTTTCGATCTTCTTCTGCATCACAGTAAATATTGCATACCTTATGTATGATTCCCTGATTTTTTTTGATAATATGCAAAAACTCCTTTTCCAATTCAGTAAATAGGTGTATTGAAGTTATTTATTGTTACAGGTATGTGTCGTTTTAACAGGATTATTTTTTTGTTAAAGCTATATAAGGTTAAACTTCCAGGCTCAGTAGAATATTTATTCATTTTCAGCAATTGTACAAGAAATGAAATACGTCTTGCTACAGCCTTTGTATGGTCATTCCTCCATCCACCATAACAACTTGTCCGGTGGAGTAGGGTAACATTCCTGTTGCCATTGCCGTGGCAACCTTCCCCGCATCTTCGGGTTGTCCCCACCTCCTTTGTATGCTTAACCCCTCTGTTAACAATCGATCATATTTTTCAGCTACGCCTGCAGTCATATCTGAATAAATTACACCTGGTTGGATTTCATAAACAGGTATTTTATACTCTCCCAGTCTTGCAGCCCAAAGTTTTGTTGCCATTGCAATACCAGCTTTGGAAATACAGTATTCTCCTCTGTTGGTTGATGCAACAGTAGCTGATATCGAAGATACATTAATGATGCAATAGAAAATGCTGTCATTTTGTTTTTTCCATTCTACCATCTTGTTAGCAATACTTTGAGTGAGAAAGTAAGGCCCTTTTAGATTGGTATTTAATACCTCATCGTACATATCTTCTGTTGCTTTCAATATATCTATTCTTTCACGGGGGGCAATTCCTGCATTATTAACCAATACATTGATCTGTTTAAATGAAGATAAAGCAGTTTGAATGATTCTTTTATGATCCTCCCTGTTAGAGACATCGCCTTGTGCATATATAACTTCTACTCCTAACTCTTTTAATTTATCAATGGCAGGCTTAACAGCTTCCTGTGGTCTGACACCATTAATGACAAGGTTAAATCCTGCTTTAGCAAGTTCAGTTGCAATTCCGAAACCGATACCTCGTGAACCTCCGGTAATTAATGCTGATTTGCTCATAGTTATTTCTCTTATTTTGTAGTTAATAAAAAGCAGGAACCTGAATAAGTTCCTGCCGTTATAAATTTAAAGTATTTCAGGTACTTCTATCCATGTTTTTTTATCCCAACTCTCAAGTCCTTTTTCAGCCAGTTGTACACCTTTTGCTCCTTCGAGCAGGTTCCAGCGGAAAGGTTCATCCTTAACAACGTGTTTTAGGAAAAGTTCCCATTGAGCTTTGAAGGCATTGTCGAAATGCTCCTGTTCAGGAACCAGGCTCCATCCTTCATAAAAATTAATAGGTTGAGCTATATCCGGATTCCATACCGGTTTTGGAGTATTTCCGTAATGTTGAGTCCGGCACTCACGCAAACCGGCAACTGCCGATCCTTTGGTTCCATCTACATGAATGGTTAAAAGATCATCACGACGAACACGTGTTACCCAGGAAGAGTTAAAATGAGCAACTATGTTATTTTCCAACTCAAATGTTGCATAAGCTGCATCATCAGCAGTACATTTATATTTATTTCCATTTTCATCCACCCTTTCCGGAATATGAGTAGCTCCCAGACAAAACACGCCCTTTACCTGACCGAACAGATTGTCGAGAACATACCGCCAGTGACAAAGCATGTCGACTATTATACCTCCGTCATCTTCTTTTCTGTAATTCCAGCTGGGCCGTTGGGCAGGAATGGTATGTCCTTCGAAAACCCAATATCCGAATTCGCCACGCACCGACAGAATTTTACCAAAGAAATCATTTTCAATCAGGCGTTTTAGTTTCAACATTCCCGGCAACCAAAGTTTGTCCTGAACTACGCCATGTTTTACTCCTGCTTCTTCACAGATGTGATACAGCTCAAGTGCTGATTGAGTATCGGTAGCAACCGGTTTTTCACAATAAACATGTTTACCTGCCTTGACAGCCTGTTTTACAGCATCGGCACGCCGGCCTGTAGTTTGAGCATCGAAATATATGGAATACATCGGGTCATTCAATACAGAGTCCAAATCGGTAGTCCATTTTTCTAACCCTGCTAACTCAGCAAGCTTTTTTAGCTTTATTTCATTTCTGCCTACTAAAATCGGATCCGGCATTATATACTCTGCCTCATTTATCTTCACACCACCTTGTTTTATAATCTCAATAATTGAACGCAACAGATGTTGGTTGGTTCCCATCCGGCCGGTAACGCCGTTCATGATAATACCTATGTTATGAACCTTCATTTTTTAAGTATATTTTAGATATGCATTTTTAATTAATTCAAGATAATCTTTTTGATCGGTTGCCCAATATTTAGTTGAAAACACTTCTACTTCATTGAAACCTGTAAACCCGGCATCTTCAACCCATCCTCTGATACGTGGAATGTTGATACAGCCATCACCCATCAATCCGCGGTCGTTCAGAAAATCAATAGTAGGTACATTCCAGTCGCAGACATGAAAAGCCAGTAGATTACCATTTCGGCCACATCTTTTGATTTCCTGTTCAAGGTTGGGATCCCACCATAGATGGTACACATCGACAGCTATTCCTACATAATCGGAGTTTATCTCCTCTGCCATGTCATTGGCCTGTGCCAATGTATTGATTGCTGACCGATCGCCTGCATACATTGGATGTAAAGGTTCGATGGCAAGTTTAACACCCGAAGCTTTTGCATGTGGCAGAAGTTTTATTATTGCTTCTTTGATTTGATCTCTCGAAGTTTCCAATGATTGTCTGCCGTCTGCTCCGCAAACCAGGACCAGTGATGGAGCACCTACTGCTGCTGCCTGATCAATTGCCAGTTTATTATCATCAATTGCTTCAAGTCGTAATTTTTCTTCAGTCGATGGAAAGAACCCTCCCCTGGCAATTGATACTGTTATCATTCCATAATCATCAAGTATGGCTTTTGCATCTTTTAGTTCAATGTTTTCAAGAACATTTCTCCAGATCGTTATGGCCTGTATGCCTGCTCTGCTGTAATATTCTACACATTGTTTTAAATTCCAGGGTTTAGTTGTAAATGTATGAACACATAATTTTGAATAATCTGATAAAGTTGATGTCATTTGTCCGGTTTAATAGAAGGTGTAATATTTTTCATTGAGAACAATTCTTTGTAGATATAAAGCTGCTTCGCGGGCATGATAGTCTCCCCACATAGAGGATTCGCCACAAGGAACTTTTTGATTTCCGGGTTGATAATCCCATCCATTAGGTTGATGATAGATGCTATGCAGAACCAACCCTTGATGTTCTGGGTCGGTGCTCAGATAGGGATAATCAAGAAGCGAGTTCATAACAGTTAACCCTGCCTGCCAGTATTTTTCACCTGCTTTCTGATTGTTTTGAACTTTTAAAAGGTTGCCCAGGCGCAACAAACCTTGTGCAGCAATGGCTGCAGCAGAACTATCAACCGGCTCCCAGTCATTGTAAGGGTCTGCCGGCTTATTTAGATAGTCTCCTAATTTATGCAGGTTGGGTGCTCCGGTATCCCAATAGGGGATACCATCTGCAGGTGTGTTATCAATATAAAAATCGCAGGTAGCCTGTGCAGCCTTCATCATTATGTTTTCAACAGTTGATTTTCCTCCAGGCTGTACAAATTCATCATCACTAAATAGTGCCAAAGCTTCCAGTTCTTCAGCAAAGCCTAAAATGGCCCAGGCTAAACCTCTTGTCCAGGTTGAGAATCCGGTATACCCTTGTTGTGAATTGGGACACCTGTAATTTCCGTCCACCGTATTAAAAATGCTTTCATGAGCAGTTCTGCCTCTTACATCGTATCTGTCACGACCCTCACCATAAAACACGGAATATTTCGCTGTAGCCAGTATATGTTGTATAGCTCTCTCAAGTAATGATATCTTTTGATCATTTTCTGCATATAAACTATGACCCAGAAGATGTGAACGAACAATGATCCGACAGGAGCGAATGGTATCTACAAATAATGAATGTGGTCCGTTGAATGAATAAACGAATCCACCATCTTTAATTGGAGTCCAGCGACTGGCTTGCACAGCTCCTGAAATCTTTAAGGCAAGTTCATAAAAATTTTGTTCCCACTCGTTGAATGCAATCTTGCCTTCATTCATTAGTCTCAGGAGGTTTCCATAGGTGCTCAGGTTGTTGAATCCATGATCATGAACGCCGATATGGCTGATGTGTGTAGCCATTTTTTCTACTATTGCTTTTCTGCCGGTCGTTAAGAAATATTGATCACCGGTTGCATCAAATTGTAAGATGGAGGAACCATATTGAAAGCCTTGTGTC
>DASRQG010000335.1:0-12021 GCA_035645995.1 Mariniphaga sp.
CCTCCCAACTGTGCACAAGCAAATGAGAGTGCCGAGCCCCATTGCCCTGCTCCGGTTTCGGTAGTAAGTTTTTTTATTCCAAATTCTTTATTGTACCATGCTTGCGCAACTGCAGTATTTGGTTTATGGCTGCCTGCCGGAGAAACACTTTCATTTTTGTAGTAGATCTTTGCAGGTGTTCCTAATGCTTCTTCCAGCTCGTAAGCACGGATTAAAGGGCTTGGCCTCCATTGCACCAATATCTCACGAATACCTTCAGGAATATCAATCCAACGTTCCTGACTAACTTCCTGCTCTATCAGGTTCATTGGGAATACAGGAGCAAGCATTTCCGGGGTCAGTGGATTACCATCCGGTCCAAGTGGCGGATTCATAGGAGTGGGCAGATCAGGGGCCAAATTGTACCATTGTTTCGGCATCTCTGATTCTTCAAGAAAAATTTTTTTTTGTCTGGTCATACATTATTATTTTTAAAATATTGACATTAAAAAAGGGATCTGCTGCATATAACAACAAATCCCTTACTCCGGAATTTACTTCCGTAAAGTCATAATATTTTCATGCGCTTCCATTTTAACGTTGCGCCAATTCCATTCTTTTCCAAATAAAGGTTCGTGATACATATACCTTGTAAATACTAATCCGGTAAAACTAATATTTTTTTACGTTAGTAGTTGATTAAAATTTATGATAATTCCAAAATAATAAAAGAGTTATTTAACCCTTAACCATCCAAACCAACAATAAATAAGACTTCTTACATTTAGTTTCAATGCATCCTATTCAAAAAACACCCTTTAAATTCTAATAATTATTATACTCCGATATCCCATCTCCTGAAATACAATCCTTGACGTACAATCGGAAGTGTTTTAAATTCAATTGCAGCCAACTCTTCATTTGTCAGAGGTGAAAACTCTGAAGCAATTTTAACATTCTCCTCAAGTTGTTGGATCGAATCAATCCCTATAATAGTAGTACTCACAGGGAGACTCATATTATAAGTTAATGCCTCTTTAATAGAAATCGTACCCGATAAAGGCGTTCTTAAACGGGCATCTTTTTGTTCTTCAAGTGGTGGAGGTGTCCAACACGACAACATTCTACCCCGGGTAGTAACCTTCATACCAATTGTGGCAATACCCCTTTTCTGAGCCTCGGGCAACAGATAATTTTTAAAACTCAAATAGTGTACATCAGCAGCATTGAGTGCCAGCAATAATGAATCGAACGGGTATCTTTTAATAGCCTCAAGCAAAACAATTGGTTCATAATGGCCGGTAATTCCAACATGCCTGACTATTCCTTCCGATTTGGCTTTTTCCAATGCTTTAATAGCACCATCATCAGCAAATATCTGATCAACCTGATCCTGCCTTTGTACATTATGCAATTGCCAAGTATCAAGATGGTCGGTCTGAAGGTTCTTGAGGCTCTCTTCAAGCAAACGCATGGAACCATCATAGGTGCGGTCGTGGGTCTTTGTCGAAAGCCAAACTTCATTTCTCCGGGTTTTCATAACCCTGCCAATGTTTAGCTGACTCACCCCTCTCCCATAGGATGCTGCAGTATCAATATAATTTATGCCCAAATCGATCGCCCGGTTAATTATTTCCTCCGACTCCTTTTCCCTGCCGGCTATCTCAAGTGTAGCCTGACCACCCAGACTTAATATCCCCACTTTATAACCGGTTTTACCAAATGCATGAGTAGGCATTGAACTATAAGTCACTGGATTAAATGGCAATAAATCATTACCTCTTACCGGCACTCCTGATTTAACGGGTTCGGAACCGAAAGCTGTACCCGTAGTAACTGTGGCAGCTGCTGCAAGACCAGCACCAATAAAATTTCTTCTGTTAATAGTTGATTTCATCTGTAAATAATTTTTATGAAGGCTGTATGAAAATCGCATTATGATTATTCTTCTCTTAGCGTTGTTTCTGCAACATGCTCATTTCATTCTCCTGCGGTTTAAAATTATCAATTGCTTTTTTATGACGTCAAATGTTTTAACTACAAGATAATACATTTACAATTGATATTAAAAAACTGGGCATACATTTCTTTATTGACTTCATATCTAAAAGTGTATAACGAGTTGAAAGTTGTCCTTTTCATGCAGCTATACCAGCCGATCAGAAATAAAAATCCAATAATGATAAAATGATTTGTTGGAGATGCTGATTTTCTATATTTTTGCACACCACTAAAAGATGGTCCCATAGTTCAACGGATAGAATAGCAGTTTCCTAAACTGTAGATCCAGGTTCGATTCCTGGTGGGACTACCGGAACATATGTATTTAGCTAAAAAAGAACATCTTAAAGATGTTCTTTTTTTTAAGATAACAGGTTCGCAACAGATGTTATCGAAAGATTTTTCCAAAGCACAGCTTTTCTGCTCCATTGGCTGGATGCCAATCATGTACAACATATCCGGCTGGTAGTTAATATGAATGATAATAATTATAGCCAAAAGTGGAATAGGATTTTGCCACTATCTTGGGCCTAAGCGGTATAATTTGTACCATATATACGTGGTCAGACGGACCCAAAAAATATGCAGTTAACCAGAGAACTACCAACAGGGAAAATATTACAAAATCAGCGAAAGATAATTAGAATTTATTATTCTTATTTTTGAGCCGCATTCTACTAACTATTTTTTATCGATGTAAATATATTATCGCTGGTTGAAGATTAATTTTGAATTCTTAAGCTGAAACAAAGACAAAAGCAAATTTTTTTCACATAAGATCAGTTGAGAATATTAACTTAGGACGATTAAATTAAATACTATGAAAACCATCGGAAAGATACAAACAGGAATTTCACTCCGAAATCAAACCTTTTTAATGCTTCTGGTCTTTTTTATTACCTTCGTTTCGCGTCGCATTGTTTATTCCAGTGAACTATCTAATTTGGGGCTAAACGTGATTCCATACCCACAACATGTTCAAGTAAGCGGAACAGATTTTAATTTTACCGAAATGTTGACCATTGTTCTCGGCAATCAGCCATCAGAGGCAGACCGTTTTGCTGCTGAAGAGTTGGTTCGTGATCTTAAAAAAGAGTGGGGAATTGATGCAAAAATAGCAGCTAGAAAAGGCGAAAAATCTATTATTTTATCACGATCCTCAGTTTCTGCATCGTTAATTGAGCAAGGCTACCGCATAACAACATCAGTCAATGAACTTTCTATCACCGCAAAAGACGAAGCGGGGTTGTTTTATGGTACCCAGACTTTTTTGCAGCTTATTAAAAAAGTAAAAGAAGGCTTTCAGGTTCCCGGCATGGAAATTACTGATTGGCCAGACATTAAAAAACGTGCCGCCCATTACGATACTAAGCACCATCAGGATAAACGCTCATATGTAGAAAGTTTCATAAAAGACCTGGCCAAATACAAAATAAACCAGCTAGTGTGGGAATGGGAAGACAAGCTGGCTTATGAAAGCCATCCTGAAATTGGGGCCCCGGGAGCATTTACAATTGAAGAAATGCAAGAGATTACCCGCTATGCGAAACAGTACCATATTGAAATTATCCCGCTCGTTCAGGGGCTGGGTCATGTAAGTTTTATTTTGAAATGGCCACAGCACAAACACTTAAGAGAGGTTGCCGATTCAAACTGGGAGTTTTGTCCATTAAAAGAAGGCACATATGATTTACTTTTTGATCTGTGGGAAGAAGCAATTCAGGCAACGCCGGGTTCTGAATATATTCATATAGGTTCAGATGAAACGTTTGAATTAGCTGCGTGTAATGAATGCCGGGCAAAAGCAATAGAGATTGGCAAAAGCGGAGTTTACCATTTATTTGTCAAAAGAGCATCCGAGCACCTGCAGAAATTAGGACGTAAAGTAATGGTGTGGGAGCGTCCGATGGGATGGAAACAGAACATTTCACCGGTGAAAAATTTTAGCCCGGCCAAAGAATTGGTACTTACTGAGAGCTACTCCTATGATACCCCCGATTATAAATATGTAAAAGAATCAAAAGCATTGGGATACGAAGTTTATGCTTATGATCCAAACCCGGGTATTGAACCGATTTTTCTTCCCTATAAATTTAAACTAAAAGATGGAAACAAAACTACAGGAAGTCTGGAAGATTCATATCAGTTTTTAACTTCCGCAGCAATTTCGGGAGCTTTCGACGGAATGATAAATACGTCATGGGATGATTCGGGCTTACATAACCAGATGTGGATGCTGAGCTTTGTTACTTCTGCCGAATATTCATGGAGTGGCAGTAAACCAACCTTGGGTGAGTTTGAGCATTCCTTTTATAAAAATTATTACGGCCCTTCAGCAATGGACATGGAAGAGCTTTATTACCTCCTGAACGAAGGAGCTTACTTTTATGCCTGGTCACTGGAACGGAATGTATGGCATCACGGGAATATCGGGAAAACCCATTTGCCCGATATTCCGCGGAATGATAATATGGAGTACGATCCTTACTGGAATAAGGAATACCAGGATAAAGTCCGTGAATCGAGACTGATGCTCGATAAAATGAAAAGAGCATTGCACATCATTGAAAACAATAAAAACGCAGGTGTAAAAAATGTGGACGATTTTGATTTGTACCGAACCATCACCCGGTTGATCGAACATACCTGCCTTACTTATCTCGATCTTTCAAACCTGGAAAATTCCATCACACAAGCGCATCGTCTAACCTTCATAGATAAGCGTCAGGCATATCATCAACTTGAGCAGGCACAGGAAATTATTGAATCAAGCATCAGCCGAAGGAACAAAGTATACAATGATTTGGTTGAAACATGGGAAAATACCCGGCTGCCCAAAGGCATGTCAACGCCCAATAAGAAGTTTTTTTACGAACAGGATCGTGCCCGCCATTTTGCATTCCGCACTGCCGATATGTCTTACCTCATTTACGATGAACAGTTGTTGGATTTGGAGGATTATCTGAAAAAGTTAAAAGATTATATGACGTATTACAAAGAAAAAGCAAATATTTGAAGTGTTTCCCAACCGTTCCAATTTAACCCCAGCAATTTAATGAAAACAGTAAATATAAAATATTGATAATTATAAGGAATCTATAACTTTTATTAAATTTTGATAATTGTCTATTCCACTTGAATCATTACATTTGTGTGAATCAAACATAGCTATCTATGAAAAAAGTCAAATCAAATACTGAAATTATTGACCCCATCGATAATGGTGGCATGGCTGCTCTTGCTACCATCTGCTACAAATTGCATTTGTACATTGACCACTACCACATATTTTATGCTGACGGGTTCATACCAAAGTATTTAAATCCACTTGCTATAGAGAAAGATGGTATGGCAATTAGACTGGCTAAATGTGAACAGTAAGGCTAAAGGATCCCGGATTTGGAAAAATCCTTTTCACGTTTGCAAAAGAATGTGTAATTAGATAATAAAAATATAAAAGTAATGAAAAGAGCGTATATTGGAATATTGGTATTGATAATCTTATTTGTTTTTACAAATTGCACCAATACAGATTCAACAGAAATTATGCTGGAAGTTGAACCTGCTAACTATTCCGACAAAGAAGTGCCTGTTCATGTGGAAGTACAATTACCTTCTAAATTAAAGAAGATACCAGTTGAACAGCTACAAGTCACTTTAAATTCTGATGATGATGAATTTAGGAATGTTCCCGGACAAATAATTGAAACCATAAACGGACAACATGAATTATGCTGGATATTACCAAGAACAAATGTTGATGAACCAGTCCAGTGGACTGCGACCTTATCTCACTCTGATACTCCATCAATACCCGCTTTTAAGTGGGAAAATACACCCGACAAGCAACTGGATTTATTTTTAGATGGAAAACGAGTATTCAGATACGATTACGAATTGGATAATGTGTTCGAAAAGGGAAAAACACTCACTGCCCTAAATAAACCGTTCTACCATATATATGATCTATCAGGCGAGAATAAAATTACCAACGGGCCTGAAGAGGGAGTGTGGTCACATCATCGGGGAATAATGATAGGATGGCGAAATGTCGGATTTAAAGAAGAAGATCTTTCCTTTTGGGGCATGGAAGATCTTACTGTACAAAAACATATAGAGTTTAAAAATAATATAGCAGGTCCGGTCCTGGCACAAACAGAAGCATTGATTCATTGGAATGACAGCAACGGTAATATTATCATCGAAGAGAGACGAAAAGCTACTATTTATCGGCAATCCCCACCTGATATATTGTTAATGGATTTTACTTCTAACTTAAAACCAGTGAACGGACCAGTTTCCCTTGACGGAAATGCAGATCATGGCGGGGTGCAATTTAGGGCACATAATGATGTGGCCGAAGGTGCTCCGGGTGCAAAAAAAGCCACCTATTATTTTCATCAGGATAGTATTGATCCGATTGAAGATTACAATCTTCCGTGGGTTGCCATGAGTTACGGCTTAAATAATAAAACGTATAGTATCCTCCAAATGGATAATCCGGATAATCCGGGTCAGAACATTTGGTCAGCCTATAGGGATTATGGCCGTTTTGGTCCATTTTTTCAAAAAGATTTGGATGCAAACGAAACGATGACTGTCCAATATCGTTTTTGGATAAGTGAAAGTGATATGCCGGATCGGGATGTTCTTTCTTCTAAACACACCACATATATTGAGCCTGTGAAAATTCAAACCGTATCACCATAAGCTTTGACTAATATGCGTTATAATTATACGGCTATGAAGTGAGCGGATAAAACACCGAATTAGGTGTACCAAAAAGCAGTACCCAACTGCTATAGAGTCTCCTGTTATCCTGCGTGTATAGGGTTGAAAGGATATGCAGACAAAAGGTTTAAATGATTTGAATGTTTATATCACCAATCAGATCGTTGAAGGTCACGTAGGATGAATTTAAAGTGCCACGAAATCAATCTTGTGCTTTGAAGATTACAGAACATCCTGCCCCGAAAGTTTTAGTTTCATAAACACACCGTTTTTATTTGACCAACTTGTGAGGCAACTACAACAGCTGGCTAATCATAGGTTAACTGCAAATTGACAAAAAAATATCAAGCAGTAGCTGCTGCTATACAGAGTACTCCTTTATCCCTGTTCATTACCTTTCACCGTTGACATCAAAAAAATACCGGATGTTGTTTTTTTAATAATCATTGCGTAACTTATAATACAAAAATTTGTTGAAAATTAAAAGCATGTGATATAAAAAGCCCAACATAAAATTTAGACCATAATGCCAATTAACCCTATACAATTATATGACGACACTTCTTTTAAAATATCAGGGGTTGTAACAAAAAATTACAGTACCTCATTTTCTATGGCCACTCGCTTGTTAAACAAAGAACAACGTGATGCTATTTATGCTGTATATGGTTTTGTAAGGTTGGCAGACGAAATAGTTGATACCTTTCATCAATACCCTAAAAAACAATTACTCGACAAGCTGGAACATGATACATATGAATCGTTAAAGCTGGGAATTAGTACAAACCCGATTCTTCATTCATTCCAATGGGTTGTTAATTATTTTGATATTCCTCATAAATACATTGAAGCTTTTATTACAAGCATGAAAGCAGATCTTGAGAAAAAAGAATATGCAACCACCCAACAGGCTAATGAATATATTTATGGTTCGGCAGAGGTTGTAGGTCTTATTTGTTTAAAAATTTTCACAAATGGAAATAATGCACTGTTTGATGACCTCCAGATATCTGCAATGAAATTAGGTTCAACGTTTCAAAAAGTAAATTTCCTGCGTGATTTAAAATATGACAGCATAGAGCTTGGAAGGACCTACTTTCCCCAGATAAATGGACATAGTTTTGATGAAGATTGTAAATGTTCCATCATCACTGATATAGAACAGGAATGCAATGAGGCTTTCGAAGGTATTAAAAGGCTTCCGGCTGAAAGCCGTTTTGCTGTATTAACGGCTTATTACTACTACAAGGTACTATTAATGAAGTTAAAGAAGACACCTGCAGAAAAGATACTTGAATCAAGAATTCGGATTTCAAATTTCAACAAATTACTTCTCCTGATAAAAGCAAAATTAGCTTGTGAATTTAAATTATTCTGATACGAACATAATACAACATGCTTAAAAAAGAAATGAATAAACTTTATAAGAACTATCTACAGCCATTAATAAATAATTATTTCAAATGAATAACCCGGATAATCAATTGGTGATTCTTGTTGATGCAAACAATACTGAAACAGGTACAATGGAAAAACTGGAAGCCCATCGACAGGGGAAACTTCATAGAGCCATTTCTGTATTTATTTGTAACACTAAAGGAGAGTGGCTGCTCCAGCGACGGGCTCTGGATAAATACCACACAGCCGGATTATGGTCGAATACCTGTTGCAGTCACCCTTACCCGGGAGAGTCATCAAAAGATGCTGCTACCCGTCGGTTGAAAGAAGAAATGGGGATTACAACCAAGCTTACAGAATTATTTGGTTTCTTGTATAAGGCTAGTTTAGAAAATGAAATAACTGAACATGAATATGATGAGGTATTTTTTGGCATTACCAATGATTTACCCAACATAAACAGAAACGAAGTAATGGATTGGCGTTACATAACATTCCATCAACTGGAACAGGAATTGGAGCAGGACAAAGATCAATTCACAGTCTGGTTTCAAAAAATTTTCAGAAAGGTACATCGGAACGTTGAAAACCTCATAAAGTAAATATGTTTTATTTAAGGCTTGAAACTGGCCTAAAACGTACTAATTAAATTATGTATGCTGATGCAAAGAATAAAGATATTACAGATAGATGGAGCCCCTACGCTAAAAGGAGCGATCTGGTTTTTTATTCTATTCTATTCGGTAGGAGTGGCCGGCTTGTTGTATCCATTAACCTTTCCTCTGTTTGTAAAGCTTATTCCCTTTGCACTTATGCTTAGCCTGATTGCACTATTCATATTTCATCAAAATTTTAAGCTTAATCGTATTATTCTGTTCATCATTGTATTTGTATTGTCTTTCGTAATAGAAGTTATCGGAGTAAAAACCGGGTCCATTTTTGGATCGTATCATTATGGTGACAGTCTTGGCCCAAAGTTGTATGATACTCCTTTAATGATTGGACTAAATTGGGTACTGCTGGTATATCTCACCTATTCCTCAATAGAACGATTTAAGATTTCTGTACCTCTAAAAGTTATAATTGGTGCATCGTTGATGTTGTTATACGATATCTTATTGGAACAAGTGGCTCCTGTGCTTGATATGTGGCAATGGGAATATAACCGGGTTCCCTTACAAAATTATGCTACCTGGTTCATCCTGGCATTACTATTTCATGTAATGCTTGCAGGATTTAATACCAAAACCGGTAACAGACTAGCTCCCTACATCCTGGCATGCCAGTTATCCTTTTTTGCAGCATTAAATATTGCAATTAAATAGTGCTATGATCTTGAAAGCCAAACATCATTTTTTTTTCTATCCAATTATGGCTGCTTTTGTGCGAATAAAGCTGCACAAAACTTTTCACACCATACAAATAAAAGGGGATATTAACGATTCAGGGTTTCCGATTTTAATGATTTGCAACCACATAAGCTGGTGGGATGGAATATGGGCCTTCAACGTAAACCGAAAGCTTTATAACAGGAAATTTCATTTCATGATGAAAGAGGAACAGCTAAAAAATAATTGGTTCCTTAGTCAGGCCGGAGGATATTCTATCTCATCAGGCAGTAAAAGCATTACTGAATCATTAGCGTACACGGTAGAATTACTAGCTGACAGTAACAATATGGTCTTATTGTTTCCACAAGGGGAAATATATAGTATGCACAACCATGAAATAGATTTTCGCAAAGGAATAGAGTACATCCTAAGTAAAGTAAAAAATAAGATCCAAATATGCTTCCTTGCAAATGTTGTAGATTTCCATTCACACGTAAAGCCAACAGTGTATTCCTATATATACGACTACCATGGAAGTAAAACACTTTCAGTATTAGAAACCTCATATAACACCTTTTACAAGCAATGTATATCTGAACTGGCACACATAAAATATTAATATGGTTCTATTATCAATTATAATTATGGCCTTCACGCTCATTCAATTTGTGGTAGCACTTACCAACTATATTTTCCGAAAATCATTATTTGAGGATCATATATCGGAAGAAGATCTGGTATCTGTTCTTATTCCGGCACGAAATGAGGAAATAAATTTACCAAGTCTATTATCAGACCTACAAAAACAGGACTATAAGAACTTGGAAATTGTTGTGTTTGATGATCAGTCGACCGACCGGACAAAAGAAATTGTTACAGAATTTTCACGTCGGAATAAACGAATAAAATATTATTATTCCGACGCATTACCTTCCGGTTGGTTAGGAAAAAATTATGCCTGTCATTTATTATCCACTATTGCACAAGGTAATTACTATTTATTTCTTGATGCTGATGTAAGGATTGGAAACCGGTTAATTTCAAGTACCCTTACATATTTAAACACGCATAAACTGAAATTACTTTCTATTTTTCCACTTCAAAGAATGGAAACCTTTGGTGAAAAAATAACTGTACCAAACATGAATTACATTTTACTGACACTTCTACCGCTCATATTGATTCGAAAAACTCAACCGCCTTCCCTTTCTGCAGCAAATGGCCAATTTATGTTATTTGAAGCATCAACGTATCAGAAAGTACAACCTCACAAAGCGGCAAAAGACAAAAAAGCAGAAGATATTGAGATATCCCGGCTATATAAGATCATGAAGGAACGGATAGCATGCATTACCGGCAATCATGAAATCAGCTGTCGAATGTACACCGGATTACAAGAAGCTATTTCCGGTTTTTCGAAAAACGTTGTAATGTTTTTCGGAAATTCTTTTATACTGGCTATTTTATTTTGGTTGGTCACCACTTTTGGATTTATTGTAATTCTGATTGGTTTAACAGCCCGTTTGTTTTTAATCTATGTTTTGTTATTTCTGGTTACACGCATGCTGGTATCGATAACCAGCAGGCAACCTGTCGTTCAGAATTTATTGTTAATCATTCCACAACAAATAACTCTTGGAATGATGCTGTTGAAAGCACTTAATAATCACCGCACAAAAAACTACGAATGGAAAGGCAGAAGTATTTACTCGTAGCACTGGTTATAGTTTCACAGACAAATATCTTCGCGGAGAATGACTGGAAGAAGAGAATATACAAAGCTTATATTGAGAATGATATGCAGGAATGGCAGAAAACCATTGATTCAATGCAAGACCAACAAGACAAACCACAGGATTTTTTAATGCAGCTTATTAACTTTCAATATGGCTATGTGGCTTGGTGCATCGGGAATGACAAACCGGGTTTGGCGAAAAAGTATCTGGCTCTGGCAGAAAAGAACCTGGACAGTTTACCAAAAGAGATTTATAAATCCACAATCTCTGCCTATCAATCAGCCTTTTATGGATTCAAAATTGGCTTAAGTAAAATCAGAGCTCCAATCCTGGGCCCTCGCAGTGTTAAATCTGCCGAACAGGCTATTGAAGAAGATGATCAAAATCCGTTGGGATATATACAATATGGCAACAGTCAGTTTTATATGCCTGCAATTTTTGGAGGCTCTAAGAAAGTAGCAATTGAATATTTCCGGAAAGCAGAAAAATTGATGGCATTTGAACAAGAACTTTTAAAAAATGACTGGAATTACCTAAGCCTTTTAACACAAATAGCACAGTCATACGAGCAAATTGGAGAATTAGAGCATGCAAAACATTATTACGAAAAAATACTATTCATCGAACCAGAATTTTCGTGGGTAAAGGATGAGCTTTATCCACAGTTTATAAACAGAATGAAACTACAATAATGAAGAAAAAAGTATTGATTGCCGGAGCCGGATTGGGGGGCCTGGCTGCAGGTCTGCGTTTGGCTAAAAGAGGGTTTGATGTGACAATTCTCGAAAAAAACCATCAGGCGGGTGGGCGGTTAAATCAGATAAAAAAAGATGGATTTACTTTCG
>DASRQG010000336.1:0-6263 GCA_035645995.1 Mariniphaga sp.
AGAAGATGTGATTTTCGGTGCTTCGACAGGCTCAGCATCCTCAATCCCTTTATTTGGAAGTTCAGGTCTTTCTCCGAATCAGAATGACCAAAATGCTCCTGCCGTAGGTGTGGAACGTCAAGAAAATGATCCGTTGAATGTAGTGGTAAGTGGCTGGAAAATTTATAATAACAAAGGAGAAGTAGTAGAACAATACGAACCTTTCTTTGACAAGGGGTTTGATTATACACTTCCGCAATTAAGTACTATGGGAGGGATAATTCCTCCTCAATTGGGAGTGAAAATCAGGATGTTCTACGACCCATTGGGGAGAGTAATAAAAACAGTCGATCCTGATAAAAGTGAGCAACGTGTTATTTTTGGGATTCCGAATGCGTTAAACACTCCAAATGAATTTTTACCCACTCCTTGGGAGCAATATACGTATGATGCCAATGATTTGGCCCCATTGACCAATCCAACCAACAGCCATGTACCTGCCTCACATTATTATACGCCTAAAAGTGCCTTGATGGATGCGTTGGGCAGAACTACTGAAACGAAAGAACACAAGGCACATTACAACGGAGATACGGAAGAATATGAAGATGTAGTGATGAAATACCTCTACGATATTCGAGGAAATTTGTTAGAGGTAAAAGACTCGTATAACAGGAAAGTATTTGAACATATATATGACCTACGCTCCCCACAGGAAGATGAAAATGGCGAACAACAGCCCTTGTCTCCACTTTGGACGAATCATATAGATTCGGGAATAAGTATTGTGTTTTTTGATACAGCAGGTAGAATGGGTGAGATGAATGATGCCAAGGGTGCGTTTACCTTAAATGCGTACGATGATGGTTCACGTCCTGTTCGTCTTTGGGCAAAAGATAAGACTGGAGAAAATGTAACGCTGAGGCAGGTAATAGAATATGGCGATGATGCTGGGTTAACTAATCCTGAAAACGAGAATTTGAAGGGACAGATTTATAAGCATTATGATGAAGCAGGACTGGTTGAAATACCAGAGTATGATTTTAAAGGGAATGTATTGACGAATTTACGTCAGGTTATAAGTGATAATGAGATACTTTCCGTGCTTGGTGGTTCAACGGTAAATTGCTATCGTGTTGATTGGACAGGTATGCCAAGTATATTAGAGGCCAAAGTTTTTGAAATTAATTCTGAATATGATGCAATCAACAGAGTAACAAAAATGCGTTATCCCGAAGATGTAGAAAACGAGCGAAAGGAATTGATTCCTTTCTATAATCGAGCCGGAGCTTTGGAAAGTGTGCAATTGGACGGAAATGATTATGTAAACCATATTACCTATAATGCAAAAGGGCAACGCTTGTTAATTGCTTATGGTAACGATGTCATGACAAGATATTCTTATGATAACAAAACTTTCAGGTTACAACGACTAAAATCTGAAAAATTTACTCAAACAGGATGGACATTTACCCCACAATCAGGAACAGTAAAGCAAGATTATGTTTACGTAAATGATTTAATCGGAAACATTGTTGAAATAAATGATAAATCACCCAATTGTGGTGTGGGAGGAACAAGCTCTTTAGACCGTGAATTTGAATACGATCCCTTATACCGTTTAATTGAAGCTGATGGTAGAGAGAATAATCCAAGCACCCCTTTCCCTTGGTGGGATGATTCGTATAGGTGTACGGATAATTCTTTAACAACTGCTTATACACAGCATTATGAGTATGATAAATTAGGTAACATTCAAAAACTACAGCATATTGGTGATACACTTTTTACCCGAAATTTTGATTATTCAAGTACTAACAATAAATTAAGTGGTATAAGTGTTGGTATGAATACGTACAGTTATTCGTATGACAATGCAGGTAATCAAATTCAGGAAAACAGCAACCGTTTCTTTGAATGGGATTTTGCCAATAATATGCGTTGTTTTTACAATCAAGCAGGTACGGCAGAGCCTACCATTTATGCACAATATTTATACGACAGTGCAGGTAACAGGGTTAAGAAAATTGTACGTACACAGGGTGGAGATTACGAAAGCATTACATACATTGATGGTGCGTTTGAATATAAAACAGATGGCAGTGATGAACAAACATTAACCCATATTATGGATGATACTTCACGTATTGCCATGATACTTCACGTATTGCCATGATACGAACAGGTGATGATTTTGGGGATACAACACCTGCTATTAAATATAATTTAGAAGACCATTTGGGCTCATCATCTATTTTGTTGGAAAATGATGGTACTTTAATTAATAAGGAAGAGTATTACCCATTTGGGGAAACTTCCTTCGGAAGTTATGCAAAGAAGAGGTATCGTTATTCCGGTAAAGAGAAAGACCAAGAGAGTGGGTTATATTATTACGGGGCGAGGTATTATATGGCGATGGGGTGTAGGTTTGTAAGTGTGGATCCGTTGAGTAATAAATTTTCTAATGTAAGTCCATTCACCAGTTTTAATAATAACCCTATTTATTATAATGATCCAACTGGTATGGCTCCCGAAGGGGTTGACCCTAAAAAATATAAAGCGATTTACAATAATATGTTATATGCAAAAGCTTGGTATAGCCCAGATTGTAAGAATTTTCATTTTGATGAATTACCTAAAGATGTTCAAAATGATAAAGAATTTATAAATAAACTATATGTTGCAACTGGTCTAGCACATTCTAGATATGAATCGTTAACTAAACAACATAACTTTAAAATTAAAATAAGAAAAGAAGAAATAAGAGACGCAAAAACAGGATCAAATACTACAATAAAACATAGATTCACACCTATCACTACAGATTTTATTGGAGATTATAGTTTAGGAATAGTATTAAATGTTGTTTATACAACCGACAAAGGGAATACTGTTCACTTTCACATACCTGTAGCTCAATTAGATTCAAATTCAACGTATAGTAATTCATACTCTGATATGATTAATACAATTCATAACGATGATTTAGATTTATTTACGAATTGTTTTGCTGACGCACTTGGTTTAATTGGATATTTAGATTATAATGGATTTAAACAAATTCTTAAAGATGAGTATGGTCTTTCAAATGAAAAGATAGGTGCAATTGGTTTTTTTGATGTTGGAGGAGATGGACATGCATTTCAGATAATCGGCAAAAATGACAAAGGTGAATTTTTGTATCGCTCGAATTATAGAGATGATTACACAGTTGAAGGAACTTTTAAAGAGATCCAAGAGCAGGTATATAATTTGAGTGGACAGTTAATGACAAAAGAAAATATAAAATTCTATGCGAAAAAATAATCTAATATTAATTTCCATTTTATTGATACTTTTTGCCTGTATTCAGGATAAAAATGAAGAGCTTACAAGTTATGAAAACCAATTTGATAGCTTAAACCAAAAGGATAATAAGAGTATAATTGAAAACGAAGAGTATATGGATTTCAAAATTAAGGAATATCAAAAAAAAATTAGACAAGCTAAAACCAAATTAATTGGTAAATGGAGGCTTGTGGAAAACAAAACTAAAACCGAATTAGTTACTTATGAAGATTCAGATATCACTGTTGAATTCATTGATAATTCAACAGTGATATTGAATGGGGCTATTTCGTGTTCTTATGATTTTTCCGTAGGAGGCGTTTTAGAACTAATTGATTGCGATTACAAAAACACATGGTGGAAAAGACAATTAAGACTATCTCATATTACTAATGAATACCTTCATTTAATAGAGAAAGTATCAGCCCCTTCAATGGAAACGTTCAATTCTATTTTAAAATTTAAAAAAATGAAAGATATTGAATGATTATGTTGTTAAAAATTAAAACAAGTTTCCCAGTAGTGTTGTAGATTATCTGTTGAAAAATAAATAATATGGAATGTAAAAAATGTAACAGCCCTAAGATTATCAAAAGTGGAAAACAAATGAACATCACACTACGTCAAGTACTCATTTACGGCGATGATGCCGGGCTTGCCAATCCTGAAAATGAAAACCTGAAAGGACAACTTTATAAGCATTATGATGAAGCAGGACTGGTTGAAATACCAGAGTATGATTTTAAAGGGAATGTGCTTACCAAGCATAGACAATGTATTTCAGATGCGGAACTAATGTCTGTATTTAATGGTCCACCTACCGATTGGGAAGTGGATTGTTACAGAGTAGATTGGACTGGATTTCCAAATATTATTGACACCAAAATATTTGAAACTAATTCTGAGTATGATGCTTTAAACAGAGTCATAAAAGTAACTTACCCCGAAGACACAAACGGCAACAGAAAAATTGGTATTCCCACCTACAACCGTGCCGGAGCATTAGAAAAAGTACAATTTGATGAAACTGATTATGTTGAACATATTGCTTACAATGCTAAAGGACAAAGGCTCTTAATTGCTTTTGGAAATGGAGTAATGACTAGATATTCTTACGACAACAGAACATTCCGTCTCAAACGCCTCAAATCCGAAAAATTCACCCAAACAAATTGGGAGTTTTCACCCAATACAGGAACAGTAAAACAAGATTGTGCTTATATCAATGACTTAATCGGTAATATTGTAGAAATTAATGATAAATCTCCGAATTGTGGTGTAGGAGGTACAAGTTCTTTAGACCGTGAATTTGACTATGATCCCTTATACCGTGTTATATCAGCCAACGGAAGGGAAAGTGATACGCAAGACCAAAATGATTATCTTTACAGTGATGCTCCTATACCAGAAAGTCCAAATGCAAATAACGTAAGAGTATATACAAGACAATACAGTTATGACCGATTGGGAAATATTCAGCAATTAAAGCAGTTGGGAACAAATGGATTTACACGTAACTTTGTGTATAATACAGGTGTAAATACCCTGCAAAAAATTGAAACACCTACACCTTCATTAATTGAAAATTTTACGTATGACAGTTGTGGAAATCAACTCACCGCAGGCACCACACGCAACTACGTCTGGAATGCCGCTAATCAGTTAATCACGTATTACAACCAGGCAGGAATGGCAGACCCTACTGTTTTTGCACAGTATGATTACTCGGGAATGAATCGTGTAAGTAAACTGATAAGAACAGGAACGGCAGGTTCTCCCGTTTATGAAAGAACCATTTATATTGACGGGATTTTTGAATATCATATTTTAGAAAATGGGACTACTTACGAGAAGAATTATGTGCATGTAATGGATGACCAGAGCAGAATTGCCATGGTACGTATTGGAGACCTGTTTCCGGATGATATTGCGAATAGTGTTACGTATAATTTGGAAAACCAGATCGGAAGCTCTGTTACACATTTGGACATAAACGGTACAGTAATAGACAAGGAAGAATATTACCCTTTTGGAGATTCTTCTCTGAGAACGTTTACCAAGAAAAGATATCGTTACGTTGGCAAGGAAAAGGATTTGGAGAGTGGGTTGTATTATTATGGAGCTCGTTACTACGTCCCGTGGCTCTGTCGCTTCGTCAGTTGCGACCCTTTAATGGCACGATATGCACACCTTTCACCTTACAATTATGCAAGCAACAACCCCATAACACATTTAGATATTGACGGTATGCAGAACCCCGCAGAGGTAACTACACCCACAGGTGGTGGGGGAAGTGCCGAATCTTCAAATGAATCTAATACTAATAATGTATTTGTTAATGGACACGAAAAGGAATTACATAATGCTGAAAACAAAAAAAAATGAAGCAAATGAATCTTTTAATAGGGCAAAAGATAATTTGAGTAATATTGACAAAACAGCAAATAAATTAGAATACAAGAGTGCAAAGAAAGATATGAAAGTGGCACAAAGATAATTAAAAAAAGAAGAAAATAATTATGACAGAATTAAACAAGATTACGATGTAGTAGAAGGTGCTATTACCAAAATTAATTCTATGGAAGATAAACTCACATATGATGATAAAATGATAGAGGATCTTACAAATACTCAACAAGGGGTATCTACTACTGTTCAAGTTGGAGAAAAGGTTAAGATTGTAGAGACTTTACAAGAAAAAAATATAGTAATTACAATTTACAATAATAAACCGGGTACAAGACGAGAATATAATGGAATTACCGTACAAGGAACAAATATATCAACAGGAAAAAACACATGGGATATATATTTACAAAACGGAGGAGGGCAGACAACAATCTTTAATGAAGTAGGGGATATTTATTTTAAAATAAAACATCATATACATTATACTGTTGATAAAAATCTTATAAATAAGGAATTAGCAAAAACAAAAGATATTCAACAAGCATATT
>DASRQG010000337.1:0-2343 GCA_035645995.1 Mariniphaga sp.
CTCAAAAGCAAGTTTAAGGTTTTCACCCTTTTTCTCCGGATCTTCAACGGTCCACTGTGCTTTTGCAATACCGTTTTCGTTTTTTGTTTCAACAGAAGTAATACGAAGCGGAGTGCTTGAGGAAATATCATAGATATCAAATGTAACAGAAGCTTTTTCCGGGTAGTTTTTAATATCCGCAGAAAGTTCAATAATATCCCCGGTAACGGCTTTGTCAGCAGATTCCGCTTTGAGCTCATCAGTTGTGTGTTTCCATGTGGGATTGCTAATTTCAAGCTGTCCGGTTATTACTTCGAGGTCATCGGTAAGTGGGGCAGGTTCTTTTTTTACCATTTCGTCTTCAGATGAAGTATAAAGGAAACTATAATCTATTGGTCTCAAAAGTTCTTTCAACTCAGGATTTTGTTCATAACCGCAAGGTAAATAAAGAGCGGATATGACTCCATCATTGAACAGTTTTTCCAGAAGAGCAATTCTGCCATTACGGTCGTCATAACCATTACAGAACATATTGACATCGTAGTTTATCCGTTCATAAGGATCGAGATCAAAAAGGATAAGATCGGTATGGAAAATCAGGTCTTCCAGAGTCATCTCCGACAGGATCTCTCTGATATCTTCAAAATCGTTTGAAGCCATTTGGCAAAAATCGTTAAACATGGTAATTACAGGTCCTGTTTTATTTTAGTTTTCAATAGTTTTAACTGATTATTAATGGTTGTCAGAATAAAAACCGCTCATTGCTGCAGTTTATATTGTTTACCTACTCTACATTTCTCCCAAAGGTGCCCCTTTTGGAAAAATTTACGAAGGGGGCTTTTGGGAGACTGCTCTAAAACGCAATTTTGAATAATCAAGGGTCGACATTACCGTTTTCATCGGTTTTGATTATCCAGCCATTGTCTCCAACAATTAAAATTCCTCCATCTTTTGTTAACTCCATTGATCTACAATACTCGCTATTTGCAGTTCCAAAGGTACGTTCTTCTCCAATTATTACACCATTAGAATTGGTCAAAACCAAGTAGATATCATTACCACCATTACCAATATTATTTGTTGTACCAGCTAGTACAAAATTTCCACTCGATTTTTGCCTTACTGCTCTGGTGCCATTAAGATTTGGATATGTTTTTGACCATAAAACATCTCCAGAAAAATCAATTTTCAATATTATACCGGTTGTATTGCGCATGTTTCCCCCGACAATATAGCCATCATTTACTTCTATAACAGAATTGAATCCAGCTCCAAATCTTTGTTCTTCTGTACCTAAATAAGCACTGTAAAGACTATCCCAGGTTATAGCGCCATTTTGATCCGTTTTGATGACCCAACCACCTTGTCCCATTGTATAAGCCCCTACCAATAAATATCCGCCATCACTTGTCTGAATACCATCACTAAAACTCTCGAATGAACCCTTATCATAAGATTTTGTCCATCTTATATCGCCATTAGCATCTGTTTTTACAAAATAAAAATCATTAGGTACTGTGTCACCCATCATTGCATAACCGTTATCATTTGTTTGAATAGTAATTACATTCCTAGATGATGAAAATTGTAAATAATCATATTTTTTGATACCTTTATAATTACCATTTGAAGAGAATGAAACTACGATTTTTTCCAAAAATGATTCTTGTCCATCAGCAATAAAACCATTATTTGCTGGCCGTATTGAATTTAGTGTAATATCTCTTTGAATTAAATTTGTCCTTACTGTATCTCCAAAATGGTTAAGTATTATTGATCCAGAATAACTTTCAGAACTGGATGTTTGGCAATCTGCGACCACAAGATATTGACTATCATTCATCTGAATTGCATATTTTGGAAGTACACTTTCATATCCGGAGATGCTTATTGATTTCTTTATAAATGTTACACTTTTAAACTCAGCCTGTACCGTTGCATCATCGCTGTCTAATTTCACTTTAGTGTTAGCAGACGTTTCATCAGTTATACTCGCAGTTCCTGATACAACAGTCCATTTACTGAACTTGAATCCTGTATTCGGCGTCGCTGTAATTGATATTTCTCCTCCTTTATCCACAGTTGTATCTCCTGAGGGAGATACTGTGCCTCTTGAGGTTGATGATGATTCAAGTGTAAGAGTAAATTGTTTAACAAAATTCGCAGTTACTTTTTTAGCCGTGTCCATTTCTATTGTTATTACCTGATTATCCCCCGAAACATCACCGGTCCAATTGTCAAACCTGTAACCCTGGTCTGGTATTGCAGTCAATTCAACATCTTCACCTTCAACATATTTCTCTTTATCTGGGTTTCGTGATATTGTTCCGCCTCCTGAAGATGATATTTTGGTATCAAGTGTAT
>DASRQG010000338.1:0-3406 GCA_035645995.1 Mariniphaga sp.
CAGGTACCGTTTTTCGAAATTCACCTACGATTTTCAGTTCATCGGCGGCTGGATGCCCGAAGACTTTATTTTGGGCGGCGGCTGGATGGGCGACATCAAAGGAGGCGGTTTCCGCGGCGAGGTTTCGTGGTTTGTTCCGAAAGAAAAAAACAGCAATAGCGAAGAAGCTGTGGTAGCCACCGTTTCGGGCGATTACACGTTCAAAAGCAGTTTGTACGTCCATGTAGCCGTTCTGTATAACAGTTTGGGCGTTACCGGGAAAGCCGGCGCCCGCGAATTTTTCGACCAGAACATTTCGGCCAAAATGCTTTCACCGGCACGCAGCAATCTGTTCGGGCAACTCTCCTACCCTTTCACTCCGCTGTTTTCCGGCAGTTTTTCAGGAATGGTTAATCCATCGGACGGTTCGTCCTTTTTGGGCCCGTCGTTCACCTGCTCGCTTGGCAACAATCTGGAACTGATGGCGACCGGCCAGTTGTTTTTCGGTGACGAAGGTACCGAATACGGCGAACTGGGGAAAGCTGTGTATGGCAGACTGAAGTGGGCGTTCTGATGGAAAAAAGTAAATTGCCTTGTGACATGCAACATGCACGAAAGGGGGTCATCCATCTGAAAGACTATTCCCTGTACAATCGGTTATTTGGAATTTCTTCTGTTAGCCAAAATCTAATTTTCAGTTCCTTATTTTAATCGCACTACAAACTGACAATAAAAAGGGAGCAGATAGTTCACATTAGCTCGCTCACTTTTGTTACCTCTTTGAACTCACCTCTTCGCCCAGGATGGCTTTCAGCCGTTCCCAGTCCACTTTTCCCTCGGTAAAGATTTCGGGCGCCAGTTGCCGGAGGTTGTCCAGCAAAACGTCTTTGGGTACCTGTGAATTTCCTGTCATTGTTATTGATTTCGTATGTTTTTTCGAATGTCATTCTTTTAAATTTTCCCAAAATTATAAAAAACCAATAAGAAATCAATCCGTTTCTTCGTAGAGACAGTACTTAACCCTCATTGCAGGATAAATCCTGTAATAATTTGATTTTAAGGGCTGTTGTTTTTTAAAATTTCGGCAGGGGGTACAACAGATTTTTTTCTGGTAAGGGAACATGCTTGTAATTGAGTAGGTCATAAATTGCTTTAACTTCTTTTGTAGGCACAGTACATTGCCGAACGGAGATGGTTTCCTGCTTAATGTTCACCACACTTGTTGTTACGCACTTTTGGGTATTCATTCTCCTGACAATTTCTCTCCAGTCGGAGTTTATGCCTTTTTGTTTTAACTGGTATCTTATTGTTGCCACCAACCAATATGCCAGTATGCCCAGGTTCAGGTGTGCCATCGAGGCTTCATCTGTTTTGTGATAGATGGGACGCAGGTCGAGGTCTGTTTTCAGTACCCGGAAAGTGTACTCTATTTCACGGATAATATTGTAAATGGACCAGAATGTATGTTCATCAAGTTCCATTATGGAGGTCCTCAGAAAATATATCCCGGATTGGCTATTGTCATATTCTCCTGTTTTGTGACTGCAACTTATGGCTGTAGCTGTTCCATTGCCGTCATCGCATACAGTTATATCGTACCAGGTATGTACCGATGGATATTTCTGCTTAAGCCTTCCAATGCGCTCATAAACCTTGTTGAGCTTTTTGGTACCCCCTTTTTTGGATATCCCTTCCTTGATGTTTTGTATGCCTTGCTCGAAGCGTTGTGAAAGAAGGCCGTTCATGCTGTCTTCTTTCATTTTCTTTGCCTGGCTTTTGACCCAAAGATACTGGTCGCTGTCGCCATCCGCCCGTACCTTGAGCAGTTCTATGGGCTGTTTCCTTTTGTCGGTTATCTGCACCGGAGTTGCTGTGATATCTGTATGATATGCTTTTAATGAGGAGCGTGACACACACATGTAATCATATCCTTTGTTTTTAAGCATCAAAAGGTTATCATCGGTTGCAATCCCCGCATCAATAACCACAATGGGCTTACGGCCTGAAAAAGAGGTTTGCCGGCTCAGGGCATTTATTATCCCTTCCAGTGTTTTGCAGTCGGCCATATTGCCCTGGTAAATGTTCGAGTATTTTAAAAACCCTTCACGGTTAATCACTACGGCCAATACTACTAAACGGGCATCGCTGCGCTTTTCTTTACTGCGGCCAAATTTGGCTATCCTGCTGCCCAACATCCGGCCTTCAAAATAGGTATTGGTCAGGTCGTACAAAATAATTTTGTCTTCCAGGTCGAACAGTTCGTTGGTCTGCCGTGAGAGGTATTGTTCCAACTGGTCTTTCACTGAATACAGTTTGTGCGAGATGCCGTAAAGCTTGTCCTTTGTTACTTTTTCCTTATCAAAACCGGTTACCTCACTAATAGCTGAGTTTTCCTTAATGTACGAAACGGTTTTCAGTTCCGATGCCGGGTAAACTGTGTGTAACAGCCAGGTTTATCTGTTCTTCTTCCCAGCCCGACTGACGCAGAAAATTGCCAATACCCAACTGGTCAACGGCTTGCTTGCACAACCATTCAGCTCCTATTTCGCGGGCATCTTTATTTTTTAATGTGGACATGTTGACCGTTTCCCATTC
This sequence comes from Mariniphaga sp., assembly GCA_035645995.1. Taxonomy (GTDB): domain Bacteria; phylum Bacteroidota; class Bacteroidia; order Bacteroidales; family Prolixibacteraceae; genus Mariniphaga. The sequence continues at coordinate 2,575 of DASRQG010000338.1, forward strand.
GGCTTTGCCCTGATTTATGTCGTACCGCTTTTTTCTCCTGACTTCTTCAAAAAAATATCGGGCAAGTTGCTCAATCTTTTCATCTGAATCGCTGGTTGATAAAGTGTTCCCGCCATTTATAATCAAGTGTTCGACCCGCTTGCCCAGAAGTTTTTTCTGTTCATCGGTTTCCAGTTCGTCCAGCCGCCCAAAGCTTACTATGATTCGGTGGGTTACCTGTCCCTGAATCCTGTAGCCTTCCACAAGTTTATATACCGTGTAACGCTCGCCGGTGGTCCTGTTTTGTTTTAAATATGGCTTGACAAACATGTTGTAAAGCTATGCAACTATTTGTTTATCAGCAATAAGAGCGGGGGTACAACATTTGGAAAATCAAATTACACTAAAATGTATATCGCTGAATATCAATAATATTCATTTTTTCGCATTTGATGATTGTTGATAAAATCAGGGTTATCAACAGATTTTTATGGGGTTTTTGATGCTTCCCCTGCAATGTGGGTTAAATGAATTTTACATTTATAGACATTGTAATAGTTATTGTATATTTAGCAGGAATAACCTGGTTTGGAATTAAAATAGCAGGCAAACAAACTTCCTCTAAAGAGTATTTTTTGGGTGGCCGTAAAATACCATGGTTAGTTGTTTGTTTTTCGATAGTGGCTACCGAGACCAGCGCATTGACTTTTATAAGTATTCCCGGACTGGCATATATGACGAACCTCAATTTCTTACAGATTACACTGGGGTATTTCATCGGCAGAGTGATCATTGCATGGATTTTGCTGCCTTCATATTTTAAAGGAGAGTTGGGAACTGCATATGCCTTTCT
>DASRQG010000339.1:0-10617 GCA_035645995.1 Mariniphaga sp.
TCAATCAGATATAATTCCTCAATAGTCATGATGTTGCTTTTATGTGTTCACAATGATGTATGCAAGAAGCATTCCAATAGAAAAGTCATAAAAGCTGCTAAATATTTTAATACAGCATGTTCTATTAATTATACTATAGACTAAGGATGTATTAACTACATAAATTAGAATTGTCGTTTGTGTAAAATAATAAACAATTGAGGAGTAACTCCACACTTAAAATATGGGAATTCAAATAATGCTGCTTTTTGAAATTATAATAAAATAGTTGTTTTACCAGAACAAGATGGGGAATTAAATAATTCAAAACCCTTAATACTATTTCAGAATAAAAATTTTAGCCACTTACTCTTACCTTCTTCAATTTAATGCGTATCTGGACCGAAAGGTTTGTATATGACAATTAAAATATTAAAAAAGGCTGTCCTTTTGAGACAGCCTGATTAATATTTTTCACCTAAAAAATATAGTTCGTTATTTTACTTTATCAACAATTGCTTTGAACGCTTCAGGTTGATTCATAGCCAAATCGGCTAAAACTTTCCTGTTGATTTCAATTGCATTCTTACGAAGCAATCCCATAAATTGCGAATACGACAACCCTTCTAAACGGGCAGCAGCGTTAATACGCTGGATCCACAGTGCACGGAAATTACGTTTTTTTGTCTTTCTATCGCGATAAGCATACTGTTGGCCTTTTTCCCATGTATTCTTAGCGACTGTCCAAACATTTTTACGTGCTCCGAAATAACCTTTCGTCCTGTTGAGGAGCTTTTTCCTCCGGGCACGTGATGCTGCATGATTTACACTTCTTGGCATACTTTCTAATTTTTTGGTTACCGGCGACCCGCATTGTACGGATACTTATAAAATGCACAATAACCTGGTTAATTACTTTTTTTAATTATTCTAAAGGAAACTACTTCATCGCTAACAAATGCTTAACGTTACTTTCATTGGTCTGATCTATGGTAGCCCAATATGAAAGATTACGTTTGCGTTTTGTGCTTTTTTTAGTCAAAATGTGGCTTTTGTAGGCGTGTTTCCTTTTTATTTTACCTGTTCCGGTTAACCTGAAACGTTTTTTGGCTCCGGAATTTGTTTTCATTTTTGGCATATTCCTACTTGTTAAAATGTTATCAAAGAACTATATTATTTCTTTTTAGGTGAAATCATCATTATCATACGTTTGCCTTCAAGTTTTGGCAGTTGTTCAACGGTACCAACATCTTCCAGTTCGGTAGCCAATCGTAACAACAGAATTTCTCCCTGTTCCTTAAACAGAATAGATCTGCCTTTAAAGAATACAAAGGCTTTAACCTTTGCACCATCTTTTAAGAACTTTTCGGCATGACGTAGTTTAAATTCAAAATCGTGTTCATCGGTTTGTGGCCCAAAACGAATTTCCTTAACCACTACCTGCACGGCCTTAGCTTTCATCTCTTTTTGTTTCTTTTTCTGCTGATAAAGAAACTTAGAATAGTCGATGATTCTGCATACCGGTGGATCAGCTTTGGGAGATATCTCCACCAAATCCAATTCCAGTTCATCTGCTAATCGTAGTGCATCTCTCAGGGAGAATATTCCCTGTTCTTCAATATTTTCTCCAACTAACCTTACCTGCGGTGCAGTAATATTACGGTTAATCCTGTGTTGTGGTCCTGTATCCCTTCTTTGATAGGGTGAGCGATTGGGCCCTTTTCTTTTAATAGCTATAGTTGTGTCCTCCTTAATTAATTATACAATCCAGATAATTGTTCTCTTACTTCTTGTGTTATAAAACCGGCAAAGTCGCCAATTGTTTTTGTTCCAAGATCACCCTCTCCTTGTCGGCGGACTGAAACAGTTTCAGTTTCCAGTTCCTTTTCACCAACTATAAGCATATAGGGTACTCTTTTTAGCTCGTTGTCGCGTATCTTTCTACCTATCTTTTCATTACGGTCATCAACGACAGTGCGAATATCGGAATTATTTAGAAAATGTGAAACTTTTTGGGCATATTCATTATACTTTTCGCTAATTGGCAACACTACAGCCTGCTCAGGTACAAGCCACAAGGGAAATTTTCCTGCAGTATGTTCAATTAAAACAGCTACAAATCGTTCCATTGAGCCAAAAGGTGCACGATGAATCATTACCGGACGGTGTCTATTATCGTCTGCACCTATATATTCAAGATTAAAACGTTCAGGTAGATTGTAATCAACCTGAATGGTGCCTAGCTGCCAACTACGTCCCAATGCATCCTTGATCATGAAATCAAGCTTCGGCCCATAAAAAGCAGCCTCTCCAAGTTCAGTTACTGTTTTTAGACCTTTTTCTTCACAGGCTTCAATAATAGCTTGTTCTGCTTTATCCCAATTATCTGCACTACCTATGTACTTCTCTGGTTTTGCCGGGTCGCGTAATGAGATCTGAGCTGTGTAGTCATTAAAGCTTAAAGCTTTAAATATAATAAATACAATATCTATTACTTTCTTGAATTCATCTTTTAGCTGGTCAGGCCTACAGAATATATGAGCATCATCCTGAGTAAAACCTCTTACCCTGGTTAAGCCATGTAATTCACCACTCATCTCATACCGGTATACGGTGCCAAACTCAGCCATTCTGATTGGTAAATCTTTATAAGAATGAGGCTTTACTTTGAATATTTCACAATGATGCGGACAATTCATTGGTTTTAATAAATATTCTTCTCCTTCGGCAGGTGTAGATATGGGTTGAAAGGAATCCTTTCCATATTTTTCATAATGTCCCGAAGTTTTATACAGCTTAACATCGCCAATATGGGGTGTCATTACCTGTTCGTACCCATATTTTTTCTGCACTCTTTTCAGGAAATCCTCCAGTTGCATGCGTAGTTGAGTCCCCTTGGGTAACCATAAAGGTAATCCTTGGCCGACTGCTTCAGAAAAGGCAAACAATTCCATTTCCTTTCCTATTTTCCTGTGATCGCGTTTCTTCGCCTCTTCCAGCATTACCAAATATTCTTCAAGCATTTTTTGCTTTGGAAAAGTAACGCCATAAACACGTGTCAACATCTGGTTTTTTTCATTGCCTCTCCAATAGGCACCTGCAATTGATGTAAGTTTTGCTGCCTTTATATAGGATGTATTTGGCAGGTGTGGCCCACGACAAAGATCAGTAAAATTTCCCTGCTCATATAAAGTAATGGTTCCATCTTCAAGCTCCCCGATTAACTCCTGCTTTAGTTCATCATCTTTTTGAACAAACATTTCCATTGCATCCTTTTTGGAAATCTCCTTGCGCACGATATCATTTTTCTGCCGTGCCAGTTCAATCATTTTTTGTTCAATTTTTTGCAAGTCTTTTTCAGAGAGTTGCTGGCCATTGGGTAATTCAACATCATAATAAAAGCCTGTATCTACAGTAGGCCCGATGCCAAATTTCGTGCCCGGATAAAAAAGCTCTATTGCTTCAGCCATAAGGTGTGCTGAAGAATGCCAAAAGGTTTCCTTTCCTTCACGATCATCCCAGGTATGCAATTTTACTTTTGCATCCTCAGCAATTTTACGTGAAAGGTCTCTGACTTCTCCATTTACTGATACCGACAATACATCTTTGGCCAATCGTGGAGAAATTGATCGTGCCAACTCCAACCCCGTTACCGGCTCCTGAAATTCCCTGATACTGTTATCAGGAAGTGTAATTTTTATCATGTGTCAATTACAATTTTTTGCGGTGCAAAGATAATGATTCATATAGAAATACAACGTTGTGGAAAGCTTTGTTCGTTGAAATTTATTCTAATTCGGTTTAAGTATCTTCATGATTGAAGTATAATTATAAAAAGCGCACTTATTAATATTCTAATTTTTTCTTTATTCCTTCTTTTTAGCCTCCTCCCAAATTTTATCCATTTCATCCAACGACATATTTTTTAATTGCTTACCCTTTAGAAGCGTTTCACTTTCGAGATAATTAAATCGTTGCATAAATTTAATATTGGTACGCTCAAGGGCAGCTTCCGGATCAACGCCATATAAACGGGCTGCATTCACCATTGCAAAAAACAAATCACCGAACTCTGATTCAATACGGTCTTTATTCACTTTTTCTATTTCATGGGTTAGTTCCTCTACCTCCTCTTTAACTTTATCCCATACCTGCTCCCGTTTTTCCCAATCGAAACCTACTCCACTGGCTTTTTCCTGCATGCGATTAGCTTTAACCAAAGCAGGCATAGCAGCAGGGACCCCTTCCAGCACTCGTTTGTTTCCACCTTTCTCTTTTAGTTTCAGTGCCTCCCAATTTTGTTCTACCTTCCTCGAAGAACCTTCTACATTAACATCCCCAAATACATGGGGATGTCTGTAAATTAATTTTTTGTTAATCCCTTCAAGTACATTACCTATATCAAAAGCTCCCTGCTCAGAACCAATTTTGGAATAGAATACTATATGAAGCATTAAGTCGCCTAATTCCTTCATGATTCCATTTAAGTCGTTCTTTAAGATTGCATCTCCCAGTTCATATGTTTCTTCTATAGTAAGTTTTCTTAACGACTCAAGTGTCTGTTCTTTGTCCCACGGACACTTTTCTCTCAATTCATCCATTATATCAAGCAGTCGTTTAAATTCTTCTATTTTTTTATCCATTATGTGTATATTATTCATGCGAATTTAATGATTCTAAAATTTTTAATCTGAATCGGCTGCATTTAGTTGTCTTAAATTTAAAACGGATTTATTTTTGTAATTTTGAGAATGTAAATAAATAACAGAAGCTATTGGAGAAACAAATATTACTTGAGGGAATTGATCCCCTGGAATTTTTTGGAATAAACAACGTTAAGATGGACCTGATTCGGACGTTGTTCCCTAAATTGAAAGTCACTGCCCGAGGAAATATTTTATATGCGCAGGGTGAAGAAACAGAGCTAAAAGAATTTGAGAAGAAGTTTATCCTGCTACTCGACCATTACGCACAATTTAATGTGCTTACTGAAGAAATTATCTTACAGATACTTTCTACAGGTACTTCATCTACAGAAGAAAATGGATATACCGAAAAGGACATCATTCTCTTTGGGAACAGTGGGAAACCAATTCGGGCCAGAACACCGAATCAGCGGAAACTGATTGATGAAAGTGCTAAAAATGACTTAATATTTGCCATTGGGCCTGCAGGAACAGGAAAGACCTATACGGCTATTGCACTGGCGGTTCGTGCGCTCAAAAATCGTGAGATCAAAAAGATTATCTTAAGCAGGCCGGCAGTTGAAGCAGGTGAGAACCTGGGGTTTCTGCCTGGCGATCTGAAAGAGAAGATTGACCCTTACCTGCAGCCGTTATACGATGCCTTGCAGGATATGATCCCTCCACGCCGTCTGGAAGATTTTTTGAAAGACGACATTATTCAGATTGCCCCATTAGCTTATATGCGCGGACGTACTTTGAGCAATGCTTTTGTTATTCTGGATGAGGCTCAGAATACAACTATTAACCAGTTGAAAATGTTTCTTACCAGGATGGGCCTTAATACTAAATTTATTATTACGGGCGATGTTACTCAGATTGACTTACCCCGAAGAAGCAACTCCGGATTAATATTCGCTATGAAGTTGCTGCGGAAAATAGATGGTATTTCAGTGGTTGAATTTAACAAGAACGACATTGTCCGACATCGACTGGTACGTGATATCGTAGATGCTTACGAAAAGTATTACGATGAGCAGGAAGTGAACAAACAAAAGGGCTATGGTGGTGGATATCGAAGAAGTAAACCTGAGAATCTTACGGAAGGTGATTTGAACTTTCCAACTGATTTGTAATAAGGATGATTAATAAAAATATAACAGAGGTAAAAATGAGCAATGCATTAACGAAAACAAATTTTAATTTTCCGGGTCAACGAAATGTATACCACGGTAAGGTACGTGATGTTTACAACATTAACAATGATCTTCTGGTGATGGTAGTTACCGACCGTATTTCTGCCTTTGATGTGGTGCTGCCGGAAGGTATTCCCTATAAGGGGCAGGTACTGAATCAGATTGCAGCGAAATTTCTGGATGCAACTGCTGATATTGTACCTAATTGGAAGGTTGCTACCCCCGATCCAAATGTGACAGTTGGGGTGATGTGTGAACCATATAAGGTAGAAATGGTGATCAGAGGCTATCTTACCGGCCACGCATGGCGTGAATATAAATCAGGAAAACGCACGTTATGTGGTGTTGAAATGCCGGAAGGTATGGTAGAGAATCAAAAATTTCCTGAACCTATTCTTACCCCTACAACCAAAGCTGATGAAGGACACGATGAAGACATTTCACGTGATGAGATTATAGCGCAGGGACTTGTTGATGCTGATGAATATCAATTACTCGAAGATTATACCCGTAGATTATTTCAAAGGGGCACTGAAATGGCAGCTGAAAAGGGCTTAATATTGGTAGATACCAAATATGAATTTGGAAAGAAAGATGGTAAAATTTATCTTATTGACGAAATTCATACTCCCGATTCTTCGCGTTATTTCTATGCTAATGGTTATGAAGAACGGCTTGCTTCCAATCAGCCACAAAAGCAACTTTCAAAAGAGTTTGTGCGGCAATGGCTGATAGAAAATGGATTTCAGGGAAAAGAAGGTCAGAGCGTTCCGGCAATGACAAAAGATCTTGTGGAATCTGTTTCAGAACGTTATATCGAATTGTTTGAAAATATTACCGGCGATAAATTTCAAAAATCGGATACTTCAAAAATCAATCAACGAATTGATATTGCAGTTCATGAATTTCTTGCCGGAATGGAATAGTTTATTGAATGCATTTCTGTTACAGGAACAGAAATGCATTTATTTGTTTTCATATTATGACATCGAAAATTACTTTAATATTATTTCTCTTCTCATCTATTTCCTCCCTATCGGCTCAGGATGTTTACACACATGCAACAGAAGGACAGGAAGCGCCTGATTTTTTGTATACTGACTTAAGTGGAATCACTCATAAACTTTCGGATTTAAATGGTAAGGTGGTGTGGATTACCTTTTTTGCAACCTGGTGTGGGCCATGCCGTAAAGAACTTCCCTTGCTGGAGCGGGAGGTGTACAAAAAATATAAAAAACACCCCAACTTCAAATTACTGGTTATAGGACGAGAACATTCCGTAGCTGAGCTTAAAAAATTTAAAGCAGATACCGGACATGATCTGCCCTTTATTCCAGATCCCAATAGAACGATATTTGATAAATATGCTTCTCAGAATATCCCAAGAAACTTCATAATCGATATGAACGGAAAAATAGCAGTTTCATCTGTGGGTTTTAATGAAGATGATTTCAATGAAAAGGTGAAAAAGCTCCATGAACTACTGAATAAATAGATGCTGTAGTTTTCCGTTTTAAAACTCTGTTGATCTGAATTGTTAGAAAACAAACAGCTAATCAGGCAATTCTACTTTTTTGATTTTATGTGATTAACATTATTTATTTTCAAAGGTATAATATGTAACTCGCATAAACTTTAATAATCCTCTTGGTTGTATGTATTGTATTTACATGTTCGTTTATTAATAATACCTGTTTGTCTTTTAATCAATAATCCCTATTTTTGTGCTGCTTTTAAAGAGAATTCGAAATGCAGTTACACAACAAAATAAACAGGGGGGAGCTTAAAGAAAGGCTTTATGCTGAACCCTTCAATAGAAAAACCATTTCTTTTTATCGCTATCATTATCTTGATGACCCTCAGGAGTTCAGAGATAACATTTATAGAGACTGGTTTACACTTGGTTGCTTTGGGCGTATATATGTTGCCCGTGAAGGGATTAATGCACAAATGAGTGTACCCGAACATAATTTCGACGTTTTCATTGAAACATTGAAAAAGTACGACATTTTAAAAGACATCCCAATTAAATATGCTGTTGAAGATAACGGAAAGTCGTTTTATAAGCTAACTATTAAAGTGCGGCCGAAGCTGGTAGCTGATGGTTTGGATGATGGAGCTTATGATGTCACCAATGTGGGCAAACATCTTAGCGGACTTGAATTTCACGAGCTATCCGAGTGTGATGATTCAGTGGTTGTGGATATGCGTAATTTTTATGAGAGTGAGATCGGTCATTTCGAAGGAGCTATTTGTCCTGAAGCAGATACTTTCAGGGAAGAACTGGAAATTGTAACGACGATTCTTCAAGACAAAAAAGACAAAAAAATACTATTATATTGCACCGGTGGTATTCGTTGTGAGAAAGCCAGTGCCTATCTGAAACATCAGGGTTTTAAGGATGTAAACCAGTTGCACGGGGGAATTCTGGAATATGCCCGACAAATAAAAGCTGCCAATCTGGAACCACGATTTATTGGTAAAAATTTTGTTTTCGACGAACGCATGGGAGAAAGTATAAATGGTAAAGTAATTGCTCGTTGTCACCAATGCGGAAAACCCTGCGACACGCATACCAACTGTGCCAATAATAGTTGCCATCTCTTATTTATACAGTGCCCGGAATGTGCCCATAAACATCACGGATGTTGTACTCCAGAATGTGAGGCTGAACTTAAAGGAGTAAGATCTGCGAATGCTAATAAATCACCCCGGTTTGGAAATCGTCGTCGATATAGAAAAAGCCTGGCGCTTGTAAAATCAGAATTATCCAGACAACAAAATGGCGAAATTACTCAGCCACAAACCTGAAAACAATATATTGCTTTGAGCTTTTAACTTGCATTACCTGCAGGTTAATAAATAAGAACTGGTACAATTTTGGTAATGTCAACCGGTTTGGTATAAAACTTTTATCTGTTACTTGGACAATTTTTTATGAGGAGTAATTTTTGGCAACAGTTGAAGCGTCCGGCATTCTCACTGGCACCAATGGAGGATGTTACTGATACAGTATTCAGGGAGATCGTGCTTGGCATGGCAACCCCGGATAACTTAAATATTGTTTTTACTGAATTCACTTCCGTAGAAGGAATGAATCATCCTGATGGGAGGGAGCGGGTCTCGGAGCGGCTTATTGTTAATGCATCGGAACGAAAGTTGTTGAAAGATAATAATGTTAAGTTGGTAGCCCAGATTTGGGGCCGTAATCCTGAGATTTATAACCGCATTGCAAGATACCTGACTGATAATTATTCATTCGATGGGATCGACATTAATATGGGTTGTCCGGTAAAGAAAGTCATAAAAACAGGCTCCTGTAGTGCTCTGATTGGTGAACCTCAATTGGCTGAAGAGATTATCGCTGCCACTAAAGAAGGAACTCATCTGCCGGTGAGTGTGAAAACCCGCACCGGCATAAAGAAACACCAGACTGAAGATTGGATCGCACATTTGATTGGATGTGAGCCTGCTGCAATTATTTTGCATGGACGGACACAACGCATGCAGTCGGATGGAGAAGCCAGCTGGGACGAAATTGCCAAAGCTGTTGAAATAAGAAACCAGATGAATGGTTCAATTCCAATTCATGGAAATGGAGATGTGTTCTCCTGGTCCGACGGAATTAATAAAATACAAGAGACAGGTGTAGATGGAATAATGGTTGGCAGGGGAATCTTTCAGAACCCATGGTTCTTTAATCCTTCAAAAACAGAAATCTCACAACATGACCGTGTTACTATGCTTTTGGAGCATACCCGTCTGTTTGAACATACCTGGGGTGGCATTAAAAACTTTAACATCCTGAAACGCTTTTATAAGATTTATCTGAACAGTTTTCCCGGTGCAGCAAGTATGAGAGCGGATCTTATGGAAGCTGCTAATTACGAAGATGTTTACAAGTATTTTAGTTCAATTGTTTCTCAAACAATTTAAGGTTGTAATTCCGGGCATTTTTGTTCTATCATTACTTTTTGTCATCCCTGTTTGCATTAACTGATAAGGGATAAGGCATTCAATAGCTACTCATAAATTTTCGAGGGATTTATTATTTGTCAGGTTTGTCGCAACTTGGAAATTTCTTGCATATAACTTCGTATTATCTTCGATGCATGTTCGATATTTATCGAACTTGTATCGAACTTGTATCGAAGAAACATCGAATAAAGTACGAAAAAAAGTAGAGGGTGAATATGGGAAAAAGCTCTCCTGAGAATTTTTTGGAGGACACATCGGGTGAATTTTTGAGCGAGGTGCAAACTTTCAGGATAGCGACATGCCCTTACTCTAAATTATCCGATGTGTATATCTATGAATTTGTGATGGTAAGGTTCTGTGATGAATGTTTGACGCAAAGTATATTCATTGGAGAACTGGCAATAATCGGAGTCCATCCGGTTTAATTATATTTGATTGCAAAGCTTTTTTAGTAGCCTTGTGATTTTTTAAGGATTAGTATTTTCTTTAGATTACTGAAAGCCTACTTTAAACTATTAGATTTAAGGCATTTGATATTGCTCTTTTAGGTGATGAGGTTTATTTTTTGAATCAGGTACTATTGTTCCTGCTATATCCGCAATTTTTTTACGTAAAACGATACCCAGAGAATATAAGTCATACATGCGCCAATTACCCATAAGCTTGCTAAAGGTGATACTTCAGTGCTTACCAGTCCTACAATGGGAGGAATTACAGCTCCACCCGAAATGGCCATAATGAGTAATCCTGAGATTTCATTGGCTCTGTCACTCATCCGGTTC
>DASRQG010000340.1:0-12517 GCA_035645995.1 Mariniphaga sp.
AGCACGGCGTGCGCAAAGATTTCTGTCGCAACCATTTTTTGTTGCCTCTCAATTTACAGGATTGGAAGGGAAGCTTGTGTCAATTGAAGATACAATTAAAGGCTTTAATATGATTATGAATGGGGAAGTAGATAAGTATCCTGAAAGTGCATTCAACCTGGTAGGTAATATTGAAGAAGCTATTGAAAAAGGGGAACGTTTGCTGGCAAATAAATAATAAAATTAAAGTGCAATGTTTCTTGAGATAGTTACACCGGAAAAAAAAATATTCCAGGGGGAAATTAAAAGAGTTCGGCTTCCCGGAAGCAATGGCTTATTTGAAATATTAAATAACCATGCGCCTATAATTTCAACCCTTGGAAAAGGAACTATACGAGTTGTTGATTCCAACCGTAAAACATTGAAGTTTCAGATTGAAGGAGGAATTGTGGAAAATAAGAACAACAAAATTATTGTCTTACTTGAATCATTTTGAAGGTCAGATACCTAATTATACGGTTTAGCTCCATAGGCGATATAGTACTAACATCACCTGTTACGAGATGCTTAAAACAACAATTAGAAGATGTTGAAATCCATTTTGTTACTAAACAAAAATTTGCTTCGCTCGTAGCCCATAATCCTCATATTGATAAAGTTCATCTTTATTCCGGAAATATGGAAGAACTTATTTCGGAGCTAAAGGCAGAGAATTTTAATTATATAATTGATTTACACAATAACTTTCGAAGCAATTGGATAAAGATACAGCTTAAAAAGCCATCAATAACATTCAAGAAGTTGAACCTTCAGAAGTTTCTTCTGGTGAATTTGAAAATCAATTTATTACCTGATAAACACATTGTTGATCGGTATCTTGATACTGTAAAGAAGTTGGGTGTTACAAACGACCTTAAAGGGTTGGATTACTTTATTCCTGAACAAGAAGCATTTTCAATGAATCATTTACCGGAACCTTTTAGGGGAGGGTTTGTGTCTTTTGTTATAGGATCTGCCTGGTATACAAAAAAACTTCCTGTTGAAAAAATTGTTGAGATCATAAATAAGCTTAACCATCCGGTAGTTTTACTGGGAGGAAAGGATGAGTACCAGAATGGTGAATCTATTCTGCAGAAAACCGGTGGGAAGGTGATAAATCTGGCTGGTAAATTAACTTTAAATCAATCGGCGAGTCTTGTCCGTGATTCCAGATTGGTTTTGACTAATGATACCGGATTAATGCATATAGCTGCTTCATTTAAGAAAAAAATACTTTCATTTTGGGGTAACACAGTACCTTTATTTGGAATGACACCTTATCGGGCTGATCCTGCTTCATTGTTAATGGAGGTTCAGGGACTTGGTTGCAGGCCTTGTTCTAAAATTGGCAGACGGGCATGTCCAAAAGGTCACTTTAAATGTATGCTTGATCAGGATATAGAGAAAGCCATTCAGTGGGTTAAAAAGGAATATTAAGGATTGTACAGATTATAAATTTATTATCGAAGTTTATAATCATAAAACAATTGTACAAATACATACTTTTAATTATATTGTTTAGTTGAAAAATATTATCTTATATGGAAACCCGGATATATACATTGATAACAGGAGCCAGTTGCGGACTGGGAAAGGAATTTGCAATTGAATGTGCCCGCAGAGGCCGAAATCTTATACTTACTGCATTACCTGGAGAGCAGGTGAGTCAGACAGGTCAGCAACTTGCACAACAGTTTAATGTTGATGTTGTAGCTTTTGAAGCTGATTTGACAAAAAGGGAGGAAGTGGTATCACTTGCGAATGTTATCAATGACAATTACGACCTAGACATTCTTATTAATAATGCAGGACTAGGTGGAGCACTTCCGTTTATTGAAGCAAGTCCGGAATATATTGAAAAGATAATTTTGCTTAACATGTATGCACTTGTTATGCTTACAAGGTTGTTGTTGCCAAATCTCAAAAGACAGGGCGAAGCATATATATTAAACATAGCTAGTCTGGCAGCATTTAGTCCTATGCCTTATAAAATTGTTTATCCGGCTTCTAAAGCATTTGTATATTCCTTTTCCAGGAGCTTGGATGCTGAACTTAAAGGTACCGGAATTTCAGTAAGTGTCGCACATCCGGGAGGCATGAAAACCAATGCTGAGGTATCACAACGTATTAACAACCATCATAAATGGATTCGGTCAACTACTTTATCAGCAGAAAAAGTTTCTCAAATTTGCATACACAGAATGCTCAAAAAGAGGAAAGTAATTATTCCGGGAATCATCAATAAGTTTTATTGGCTGTTACTTAAGGTTCTTCCCAATTCTGTTATTTTGTATTATTTGAATGGGATATTCGGTAATGAATATAAAAAACGAAAGAAAAAGGTGCAGGCACCTCAATTAATTTCAAATTAGGATGAGGGTATTGGTGACAGGTGCAACCGGGTTATTAGGATCGCACATTGCTCATGAACTTGTAAAAAGAAAATATCAGGTGCGTGTGCTTGTTCGTCCTGGTAGTGATTTGAGTGCTCTTGAGGATTTGCCAGTAGAGTATTTAAAAGGATATCTTACTAGTGATGCTGATATAGATAAGGCAGTAGAAGGATGTTCGTTTGTTATTCATTCTGCTGCCATGGCAGTACATAAACCCACCAACCTTGAGGCATTCAGGGAAGTGAACATAAACAGCACAATTCATATCATCAATGCTTGTAAAAAAAGGAATGTTGAAAGGATGGTGTTTGTCAGTACCGCTAATTGTTTTGCAAGTGGATCAAGAAGAAATCCAGGTGATGAAACTGGTGCTTTTCCATATTGGATGCGCAAATCGGGTTATGCATACAGTAAGTTTTTGGCACAACAGCAGGTACTAGAGTATGTTAAATCCGGTTTGCTGGATGCCGTTGTAGTCAATCCTACATTTATAATTGGAAAGGACTATAAACCGGATGCGGGTAAAATCTTTTCTTATATATTGAATAAGCAGATTGCATTTTACCCATTGGGGGGTAAAAACTTTATTGATGCAGAAGTTACAGCTATTGGTGTTGTTAATGCAATGGAGAAGGGTAGGAGGGGAGAATGCTATCTATTGGCAGGGGAAAATCTTTCTTACCGGGAGTTTTATAAAACCGTAATGAATTATACAGGTCAGAAAACAGTCATACTTCCTATGCCCTGCTTGCTATTAAAGATTGCAGGATACATAGGAAATATTTTTGAAAGGAGATTAAAAATTAATGTTCCACTTACTTTGGTGAACGCACGAATGCTGTGCCTTGAGAATTACTATATTTCAAAAAAGGCAATACAAGAACTAAATCTACCCCATGTGTCTGCAAAGCGTTCAATTGAAAAGGCATTAAAATGGTTTGAAGCTAAAACTCGCGTTAGAGTATAAAGCAGTATGCCTATGATCTAAGGGTACTTAAAATATTATATTTTATCGAAAGCCCTTTTTAATTGATCAAGACCCTGCTGCAATATGCTACGAGGGCAACCTATGTTTAGCCGCATCCATCCTTCTCCACCTGTTCCAAATCGTGCTCCATTATTTAGTCCTACACCTGCTTTATTTGTTATAAAATCACTGAGTTGTTTATCGTTCATGCCATAGTCTTTGAAATTGAGCCATATTAAATAAGTAGCTTCTGGTTTCATAACTTGAACACGGGGAAGGTGAGTAGAAAAGAATTGTTCAAGAAGCTGATAATTATTCCATAGATATTCAAGAAGTTCATTGAGCCATTGATCTCCGTGAGTATATGCTGCTTCTAATGAAATTGAACCAAATATATTTCCCATGCCGAGATGCATTACATTTAAAGCTTTTTCATATTTTACAAATTTCTTCTTATCAGGAATAATTACCAATGAGGAAGCTAATCCTGCAACATTAAAAGTTTTACTAGGGGCCATGCAAATGACTAAATTATGTGCAGCCTCTTCAGAGAGATTCGCATAGGGAATGTGACGATGTGGTTTGAATATCAGGTCAGAATGTATTTCATCGGATATTACAATAATATTATTCTTAAGACAAATTTCAGAGAGTTCTTTAAGTTCTTCATAAGTCCATGCCATACCCCCCGGATTCTGGGGATTACACAGCAATAATAATTTAGTGTTAGGAGTAATTTTTGATTTTAAATCATCAAAGTCGAAAGTATAGCGGTTGTTTTGAATCTTTAGAGGATTCTCAATCATTTGTCGATGAGTTCCTTTGACCGATTCAAAAAAGGGGAAATAAACTGGAGGCTGAACAATTACACCATCACCAGGGTTGGAAAATGCCTCTATAGCAAGAGTTAATCCTGCCACCACCCCCGGACTAGATGAAATCCATTCCTTTTGGATGTCCCAATTATGACGGCGTTTCATCCAACCAATTACAGCTTCAAAAAATGAATCCGGTCTGTAGGTATAACCATAGATTTCATGACTGGCCCTGTTCTTAATTGCCGATACTATGAAATCAGGTGTCTTAAAATCGGTATCAGCTACCCACAATGGTAATACGTCTTTGTTTTTAAAATATCTTTCGCGTGCATCATATTTAATGCTGTTTGTTCCTTCACGATAAACTATCTCATCAAAATTATACTTCATCAGTAAAAAACTTTATTGATTGGATTGAACCCGCATGATGAATTTTCAATCCTGTTTATAAACGAATCATGCTCGTTAAGAGATTTATTCATTGTTATATATCCTTTACGAAGAAAGGTGGTTCTGTTTTTAATAACAGGGTACCAATAGCATCCTGTCTGACATTTAATACAAAGTTAAATCTGTTTATATTTAAACACAATTCAAAATCTTGTTGTGGTGCCCATTCTTGTTTATGTTTTTCAAAAAATCTTTTACCTGAACCATTCTTAATTTGGCGGACCATATTATTAAAATCGACCTGTTGATTGTGGAGTTTTTTGTAGAAATATTCAGCACATAATGAATCTTCATCTGTAGGATACTGACAAGCATATCCCATACATACAAGTGACACATGATCAGGTTTCCTGAAGTTTATATAATTAACCACAGCATCGGCATTCACGAAACTGCCGGTTATTATTTCAGTTGCATTTGTAGCAGCAGTGATCCCCTGTGTTCCCGCACTAGTGGTATGTACTAATGTTTTACCTTTCAAATCAGCTGTTAAGAGGTAATAAGGCGAGTTCCCATAATCGAATCCATGAGGCTTAATTTCATTACGTTCTCCCATTAATAAAAAATCGGGATATTGTTCTTTAAGTTTAAATGCATCATCGATAAATGCTACCGGTCTTATTGTAGCCGCTCCCGCATGATAAACATAACATGCAGTAGAAAAAGCACGAAAGACATCAATTATTACAGTCAGCCCTTTTGCTTCTCTGGCACCTTCAAGCAAATGCAAAATTTTTATATCCATCAGCATCAAATAAAGAATAATACTAAAATGAAATTAACATTCTGCAGGATTTGAATATACAACAAACAAAGAAGTGAAGTTAGCTAAAAGAAAGTATAAGTGAAAATCATCCATTATATTATTCGATTAAGTTGTGGCATTAATATTGCAAACGAAAACACCGATGCTAAGTTAACTGTGTAGATGCCATTAAATTAAGATATTCAAAACACCCTGAACATAAAAATAATAGTAATGGAAAAGAAATTTCAACACCAGATTATTATTAAAACAAGTAACGAAAATTCAAAACAAAAGTTTCCTTTGAACCTTATGATAATGCTTGCAATGGGAACAATTACCGGGGTAATATTTATTTTTGGATTATTTCTGGGACTTGAACTGATCGCTGGTCTTTAATGTATTTAATGTCCGGTATCTGAAGAGTTTGAATAGTGGATCATGCAATTATTTTTTATTTTGTTCCCACTCCTTTAAAACATTGTCAGCCAATAAATAAATTTCTTTATAACGTCTGTTATTTAAAACACCCGAAGAGAGTTTTAGGAGTTCGGTATGAATGGTTTTTAATGACTGAGTAATTGTAGAACGAAAGAAGTTAGTGCATTTAATACATGAATGTTGCTTCAATTTCTTTGTTTCTTCGTAGGCATTTATCAATATGTTGATTGATTCAAAATAATTTTTTTCATACTGATAGTATAAAGACTGGTTATAGTTTTTATTAATTACAGCTAATTGTTTTTTACAAAATTCGCCTCCATCAGAGCATTCCAGCAAATCTATTTTTACATTTTTATAATCATTTTTTTTTGTAGTCAAAAGCCGGTTGCTCAATTTCATAAATCAACTTTTATATGTTTGTTTCGTAACTATTAAACCAGATCTTCATTAACACTGAACCTTGCAAAGGTAATAGCAAATTTAAAGAAATGTAAGTTATTATAAAAGAGTTATATAAAAAAATCTATTCAAGTATTGAATCAATTTTTTTAAGTTCTTCATCAGTAAAGGTGTTATTTCTAAGTGTATCAATATTCTGAGTAATTTGTTGTACTGAACTTGCGCCAATCAATACCGAAGTTATTCTTCGATCCTTCAATACCCATGCGAGTGCCATTTGTGCCAATGATTGTCCTCTGTTTTTAGCTATTTCATTAAGTGCTATGACCTTTTCATGGACTGCCTGTACATCCTGTGGTTTTAAAAAAGACTCACGCGCTGCACGCGATTTCTCAGGAATTCCCTTAAGATATTTATCAGTAAGTAAGCCCTGAGCTAATGGGGAAAATGCAATACAACCAATACCTTCTTCTTCAAGAACATCAAGTAGCTGATCTTCTGCCCATCTTTGGAACATGGAGTATTTTGGTTGATGAATCAGACACGGGGTTCCCAGGCTTTTAAGTATGACAGATGCCTCTTTGGCAAGTTCTGCAGGATAATTAGATATTCCGGCGTAGAGGGCTTTGCCTGACCTTACAGCATGGTTGAGAGCCATCATTGTTTCTTCAAGTGGTGTTTCAGGATCAGGACGGTGTGAATAAAAGATATCCACATATTCAAGCTTCATTCTTGTCAGGCTTTGGTCAAGGCTTGATAACAGATATTTTCTGCTACCCCAGTCACCATAGGGGCCCGGCCACATCAAATATCCGGCTTTGGTTGATATAATTAATTCATCACGATGGGTATGAAAATCGCTTTTTATAATTTTTCCAAAGTTTTCTTCTGCCGAACCGGGAGGAGGGCCATAATTATTGGCAAGATCAAAGTGTGTAATTCCATGATTAAAAGCGTGTCTTAACATGGAACGGCTATTTTCATATACATCAATGTCACCAAAGTTGTGCCATAAACCTAATGAGATTGCGGGAAGCTTTAGCCCCCATTTACCACATTTGTTATAGATCATGGTGTCGTAACGTGATGAATCAAAATTCATAGTTGATATTTTGTTAAAGGATGATTCATTTCTAAAGTATTATCTGCAAGTTATATTTTTTTCGATATTATTTATTCCAATCGATAAAATTTCAGAAATATATGCATAAAATTATTTTTCAGTTTAGTTATAAGAAGCGATATTTTGAAACTGTATTTTACAGATAACCCGTTATTCAGGAATCCTACTTTTCCCCTGTCTGTTCTATTTGTCTCTGGAAATTAAAATATAAGAAGGAGATTTCCTTATTCTAATTCCGAACAAGTAATCTCCTCCTTGTATGAGTGGGTGTATTTTAATTCTAAAATTTTCTATTGTTCTATTGTGACTTCAATATTGTTGATATAGATTTCTGTTGTTGAACCAAATGTTTCTGCACCAACAATTAACCATAACTCACCATCATCATTAGTCATAATTGATACTGGATTTTCAGTTGAAGCAGTATGCAATGTATAATCACTATCATCTGAATCAGCAACAAAAGAACCAATTACAACCAGGTCGGCACCATCAACTCCCGGATCACCAACATCGATACCTACCAGATTGAGAAGGTTGGATGCAGTTTCTTCTACTACAAGTTCTTCATTTGCTGCACCAACTTTTATGTTGATTGTATCGTTTGCATTCCCAACAATATCAATTGTATCATTAACAATACCGGTTGTATCGCTACCAACTCCTGTCGTATCAATATCAACTCCTATGGTATCAATCTCAACGACAGAGGCAAATTGAACCGAATAACTAATATCATATGAAGTATTAGGTTCAAGTCCTGTTAGGTGTCGTGCAGTGTATATAAATAAATTATTATTCGGATTAGAAGCCGACAGCAACAGAGCACCTGTATTTTCATCATAGGGAGCAGTAACATGATTTACCTCAAAGCCATGAGCTTCTTCCTCATCAGCCGGTATACCAATGATTCCTGCATCCCACCCTTCATCACCAGCCTCAAAGTTATATGTTAACTCTACGGCCTCTCCTTCAGTTGGATCTTCTATGCGTTCTGCGTCATCGTCAGAACAAGCATAAAATCCCATTGTTAAAATACCAAAAACTGCAATAACAAACTTTTTCATAATCCTACTTTTAAATTTATATTTTCTTTAAATTTTATACACCCTTATATGATATAGTATAATTCCATATCTGTGTCGTCTATATACAGAACCTTGCCAAAATAAGTAAGATGAAAAAATTAAAATGCTTAATTATACTGTTAACCAGCATATCAGGCAGCATTTATGGCTTTTTTAGAGGGAAGAATTTGCTTAAAGATTATTTGTGGAAGTGTCCATTTAATGTTGATCAATTCTACAGAACATTTTTTAATACTATTAAAAAAAGAAACCTTCTTTCAAAATAAGTACAAGTAAAACAAAGAAAAGGTAAAAGGTTGATAAAAGAAGCGTCCCTCCGGCTTTGGGAAGGACGTTCTTTTTTCTATTATCCCCATGGTAGAACATTATGAATAAGAGGATTCTGACCACTGCATTGGAACCTTGTTAGTAGCATTTTTTATTTCTTTTGAGCGGGTATTGCTCAACTTCTTTTCAATTTTTTTATTTGAATCTTTTGTCCTGTCAGTACCTTTAATTTCTGTTTTAGTTAATCCTTTGGTTTCTTTCACATATTTAACCGGATCATCTATATATTGCCATTCTTCTTTAAGATTAATAGAAAGACCTTCGTTCCATGGGCCCCTGTAGCTTTTCTTTCCGTTAGAAAGGTTAAAATAGAGGTTAGTAAAACGTGGGTCTCCTTGTCGTATTGCAGGTGGCATATTTGGTTGAATGTTTGCCAGAGCAGCTTCAAACATTTCCATATGGGCAATTTCACGAGTCATTAAAAAACCAAGAGTTTCCTTTAGTAATGGATCGTCGGTAAATTGCATCAGGTTTTCATATACAATTTTCGCCCTCGATTCAGCTGCAATGTTAGAACGAAGATCAACCGTAAGATCAGAATTGGCATTTACATAAGAACCTTGCCATGGAACTCCCTGGCTGTCGGTAAGACGTGGGCCGCCACCACTTAAAACCAGGAATTGAGGATTGATTAAAGCAGTATGAATCAGATCATCCATTTTATCCTGCTTTCCTAACAGCTCCATGATTTGTGATTTCTCTTCAACTTCTTTTAATTCGCCTGTTATTCCGTTCAAAAGCATTTGAATGGTTGCTCCAACAATTTCAAGGTGGCTAATTTCTTCCGTTGCAATGTCCATCAACAGGTCATATTTATCAGGATATGGTTTTCTGGCAGCAAATGCCTGGATAAAATACTGCATACATGCTTTTAGTTCTCCGTTTGGGCCACCAAACTGTTCGAGTAGCAGGGTTGCAAACCTTGGATTTGGTGCCGATACCCTGGCATTAAATTGTAAATCTTTTACATGATAAAACATAGCGTGTAATTTAAAGGTTTTAAAAAAAGTGATTTCAGAATGATTTTATTAAAGTTTATGCCAATCATATTTTATTTAGAATATAGCTGTTAATGTGTTGATAGTTAGTGTTATATATCGAGGCAGTTATTTGTAATTGTTCTAAAAAGGGAAGAAAATACTCATCATTGGGGAATACTTCCTCTTACAGGTTTTAATATTTAGCTGAATTATAGATGCTTATGTGAAGCAATTCAGGTATAATTGTCAAAGTATTATTTATACCTGCGCAACCTTTTATGAAATTTTACCATCAATTATTTTACTTACCACTTAGTAATGAGATGAAAAAACTAATGACACTATTCCTCGTCATGATTATTTTTGGTTGTGATGACAGCTTTGAGAATACTTACCGTTATTCAAAAATTATTACCCAATCAAAAACCTATCCTGTCTATTTTGATGCATCTGAAATAAATAAAATCGAAGTAAAAAGTGATGTGTTAATTATTGATCCGTTTAAGATTTTAGCGAATGATAAGTACTATTTCATAGGAGATATGTTATATGGAATACATGTGTATGAAAAGCTGGGTAACGGAGTAAAGCTTATTAGTTTCATTGAATGTTTATTTTTGAAAGACTTTGAAATTAGTGGTAATCATCTTTATTGCAATAATCTGGTTGATTTATTGGTTATTGATGTAAGCGATCCCGGGATGCCTACAGTTTTAGAACGGCGGGAAAGACATTTCAATCGATATACAAGTTTTAAAGAATATTGGAATTTACCCTACGAAAATGAAAAAGGGTTTATTGTTGGGTCAGAAACATATGAACTCACAGGTATGGTTACTAATGAACAGCCTGATCTTGATTTTAGTGCGTATGATGATCTTTATAAACATATAACTACAAAGGAAATTCCGGATAACTGGTTCAGTGAACATCCTGAATATGATAAGCCCTATATTGGAATGGTTAAAATGGAAACGGATCTAATTTACACTTATGGTAGTTATAATAGTTGGGCCATTTGCAATTATCATTCGGGTTACTTAAGTGTCAAGGAGCATGATCTATGGACTACTCCCCGAATTAATTTTTCTACACCATATTATTACAGTAATGCCTTTCCTATTAGAATGTTTTTTGAGGATAATATTATATTTAACATAGGTGTTGAGAATAATCTGATGAGGGGATATATTGATTGTATTTTTTACCATGAAAATTTTCCTATAAGACGGCACCTTTATTTTCAATTTGAACCATTAGACATTTGTTATGTGTCTGAATTTAAAGCTTTCTATGTTCTTTCAGGTACATCTATATGGGGTGTTTTTTTAGGTGGTGATGAGGTATCAGGAATTACCCGCACTTATGTAGATTTTGAAATTTCTACAGATGCTGTAGAGATTGCAAGAGTAGGAGAACAATTAATTACTGTTGGGAATGAACTTTCAGTTTATTCAGTTACACAAAATGAATTATTTAAAGAAAAAATTTATCCTGAAATTGCAGGAGAATGTTTTATGCTGGAAGGTAATAATCTGGTTGTTTATAACAATCAGGAGATATTATTATATGACATATCCGACCTCGAGAATATACAACTCATCCAATAATTAAAATCTATTATGAAAAAGGCTACGATCATCATCCTATTATTTTTAACTTCCATCTGTGTACATGCCCAATCTGCAAAAAAGGTTGTTATTAATAAAAATTCATTTGATATTTCAAATCACTTCGAAAGAAGTAAACAAAGAGGATATTACAGCATCATGCAAATTAACCTGCTGTTGGGTAGCAACCAATTTGTTCAGAGAATGACCTATTATCCTTATCCTTCTTATCATTCTTATAGTCTTATGCCTGTTGAGAATTATAATACTCAAAGCCAGATTACTGTTTCGCCATCATTCACTATGACTCATGGTTATTTATTCAATGAGCATTGGGCAGCCGGGGCAGGGATAGGATTTGAAATCTTTGATCATAATCTTTTCCCATTGTTTGCGGAATTACGATATACTTTGTGGGATGACAAAATTTCTCCATTTGTGACTATGAAAGGCGGGTATTCATTGGGAAATTTTAAAATGAAGCATTATGAAGAGGTCTATGTGAGCTGGTCGCCTTATCATGTTAATGATGCCGGTCTTCGACATTATGGAGGACGAATGCTAAATCCCGAAGTGGGCGTTAAAATACCATTGAATGAAAACAGTGATTTAATGTTTACAGCAGCATACAGGCATCAGAAAACAAAATCGGCCGTCAGAAAGGAGTATGATAATGGTCAGTTTGATGAATGGGAGCACAAAGACAAATTAAGCAGGATATCGTTTGGTGTGGCCATCATGTTCAGGTAAAAGTGAGTGATTGGGTTCCTATGGTTAGTGAAAGGGAAGATTATTATGGGCAAAAACTCTTTTTTCCAAATCCGAAGTCATACCCACATAAATCTTGTCGAAAGCTACAGAATACAACACATACACATGAAACATAACGGCATAAAAAAAGCCGGAATGTGTATTCCGGCTGTTTTGAGTAGCGGGGGCAGGACTTGAACCTACGACCTTTGGGTTATGAGCCCAACGAGCTACCAACTGCTCCACCCCGCAATATATTTTTAAATGTCTTTTTGCTAAACGAGGTTGCAAATATAACTACTTTTTTTTATCAAACAAAACTTAGAGAAAAAACTTTGTTTGGTATACAATATTTCCAAATGCTCCCTGTCCTGTCACTCCATTTTCTTTTTTAGCTTTAGATTC
>DASRQG010000341.1:0-3396 GCA_035645995.1 Mariniphaga sp.
TATAAGGTAGTTTCACAATACATTGGTAGGTCGGCTTGTGATGTATTTTATGAGTTCTGAATCCTTCATAATTGATGTCTCTTCTTACCGCAAAATATGCCCGGCCTGTGGGTTTGAGCAGTTGTGAAATTTCCATCAAAACATTTGTTTGCTCCTCAGGTAGCAAAACATTTAAAACATAAAAGCAGAGAATTGTATCGTATTTTTCTGCCGGATATTCGGGGAAATAATATTTATCATACCCCGTTATTTGTATTCCTCTTAAACTTAAATCTTCTACATCCTTCCCAAACCCGCAACCGAAATCAAGTGTTTTGCCAATTATGAGATTTTTGTTTAACAAGATTCTGGCAGGGTAGGAGAGTCTATCTCTTTCCTTTGCAGTTAAATGATTGTAAGGATTGGTTTTTAAATGTTCCATTCTATGTACCCCCGGTCATTGATTAGATATTTACAACTATTTTGAAGATGTTCCAGGGCTTCTTCCTGCCAATATGTTTTTGATTTATTTCCAAGAAGTGATACCCGGATTTCTTTTTGAAATCTTTCAGATTGGTTTTTATTTAGAAGTTCCCAATAATTTATAATCAGATCTTTCCTTTTATTGATTAGGTGAATAGAAGGTATTTTATCTCTTTTTTGATTGTTTATTATTGGTTTAGAAGGGAGCAGATTCCATAAATCATTGTTTTTCCAAATAGAAAATGGTATTACATGGTCAACTTGATATTTAGAGATCGGATCACCTGTCCAAACGCAATACACTGTGCCCTCATTTTTCAAAATGGATTTCAAAAATTGTTTGGTTTCCTTAATGTCTCTTTCCGTTACAGGATTCTTTAATACTTCTCCAATAACTTTTTCGAATGATAAATTTTTGCCAGATGCATTCACTGAGAATTCTGCCCATTTAAATAATATTGCATCCTGACCGGTAATGAAGCTTCCCAGAATTTTAAAGGCTTGGTAGTATTCATAGGGAATAGAAAATTTGCCGAAACTGGAAATTAAATACTCATTATCTATTTTCAGAGTTTCTCCTCTTTCACAACTGGATTCAACTTGAAAGATGGAGTAATATTGATCACTTATTGACCTGCCAATATATTTCATTGGCATTTTCACAATCGTATTTTTAATAGTCTTTGCTAATTGAATGAACTTTGGATGCAATAATAAAGGGATGGTTCCTTTTTTCAGGTCGTTATAAAAAGCAGACAAGCCTCCAATGCTATTATATTCTGAAATAAAATTTCTGAATTGCACTTCAAATGCCAGGTTAGACCCTCCGTTTATTTGTGGGATATTATTAACTTCCAGGATGGGGTAATAATATATCAGCCATTTTTCAACAAGTAATCCTATCGGGAAAATGGCTTTGTTGTTTTCAAAAGTGATATATGGGGAATTTTCCTGAATTATATCCATTACCCCTCGAAGTAATGCAAACTTATAAGTAGTAGTTTTACTGTCTCTTTCAATGATTTTACTGATATTCGAAAATACTTCATTCCTCATTTGTGGAATTTCAATTTAAGTTGACTTCTAAAGTTTTTGGTTTTAACTTTTAAAGATAGAAATTTAAACGTATGTTGGTAAATATTTTATGGATCAATCATTGGTTTGTAAATGCAAAACATCATTTCTCCACCACCCCTAAGAATTCACCAACTACCATAAATCCGTCATCTTTATGAATTATTATTGGATCATAATTCGTGTTTAAAGGCTTGAGGACAATACGTTCATGCAACCATTCTCCTGTATCACGATCGTAGTTTTTTTGGCTGGTGTACTTCTTTATTGAATAGCTTCCTTCATTTTCTGAATCATAATGATCGTTGTGCTGGACCAGTACTATTTTATTGTTGCGTGATCCATATTCGATAGAAACTCCTGCATCACAGGGTATTTCCTGGTCTTCCAATAGTTTATCCATATACATCATGGAATTTTTCCAGGCTAATGTTTCATTGGGTGAAGTATATCGGCCTAAATGTTCATAGTAGGCTTTATGGATGATTGTATCTATTTCATTTGTCAAAACATCCTTTCGGAAATTATCTTTTGTTTTCTGGTAAACAATCATAGTTCGTTGTACTTTTTAGCCGTGCCTTTTGCTTTGTGTACCGGATATTTAGCATTATTCTTTTTTATCTTCTCCTGAAGGATATCGAATATGTTGAGCTTATGCTTTTCGGCCAACAGGAAAGCATAAGCAAGTACATCAGCCAATTCTTCCCTGAGTTTATCAGGGTCAACCTTTTCAACTTCTTCCCCTTTTTTCCAGAGGAACAATTCATTCAGCTCGGCTGCTTCTATGGATAAAGCAAGTGCAAGATTCTTCGAGTCATGAAATTGTTCCCAGTCGCGTTCATTCCTGAATTGAATAAGCTGCTGTATTATTTCCTTATATCTTTCCATGTTGGTTTTATTATCGAAGGGTGTAATGAAAATTACCCATACACAAAATAAGTAAATATTTGTGAATAGGAGGTGAGAGACGGGGAAATTTGAGTTTTGAAGAAGTGCTGATCGAAGCGTATCCTCATCGGATGACTTGTAGTTCAATGCTACTCATTCGATAACATGCAGGTTGATGATTAGTTGTCATCCGATGAGTTGTATGTCTGGTAGGTTAACTCATCGGATGACCTTATGACACCCAATAAAGTCATCCGATGAGCAGCTACTGCGGGGGTTTAGTTTTATTTTGAAACAAATGCAGCTTTTTCAATAATGGGTTAAAACCCACAGGAAAGTAGTGGATAGTGATATTTCGGGCCTTGGCTTAAAAGACCACGGTTATTAGTGCCTTCGGATGGGGAAAATTCGTGCCAAAATCCCCCTTAAATTCCCCCTTTGGATAATAATTATGTCCATTGATTAAGGTATGGAAGCCCAACGGGGGACAGGCCTCTATCATGGCCTTTAGATTTATGTTATTTCCTGCTATCACCTGGTAAACTAGCCAGAGTGGGTTAAAACCCACAGGAAAGGAGTAGATGGTGGTATTCTTGAACCCTGGCTTAAAAGACCAGGGTTATTATTGCCTTCGGTTGATGGCTTATTGAATACCACAAAACAATAATCCTGGGAGATTAGCCTCATCTAAAAATAGCAAGGCACGAACCTTCATCCTTTGGGACCGGCCTCAGCCGGAGAGCCGTATAAGTAAATATTCGTGAATGAATTGAAAGACTGGTGGAATTTGAATTCTGATGAAGTGCTGATCGAAGCGTATCCTCATCGGATGACTTATAGTTCAATGCTACTCATTCGATAACATGCAGGTTGATGATTTGTTGTCATCCGATGAGTTGTATGTCTGGTAGGTTAACTCATCGGATGACCTTATGACACCCAATAAAGTCATCCGATGAGCAGCTACTGCGG
>DASRQG010000342.1:0-7252 GCA_035645995.1 Mariniphaga sp.
AACAGTTTCCTTAGGCAGTTCATTCATTAAAAACAGTGAACGTGTGGTTTGCATGTACAATAGCATTACCGCTAATTCTGTTTTACTTCCTTGTTCGTTGATGGAAACCTGTGTCCAGTCATAACCTTTTTGAAGAATTTCTTTCATTTCTTCACTGCTCTGCTCTCTGTCTCCGCCAAGCTTATGTTTCAGCCATGTTGTAGCTTTTCGACCTTGAACATAACCTTCTTCACCAAAATATTTTATTCTTTTATCATAGATTTTCATTATTTCATCCACGAATTTATCTCTGTCGGCTTGTGATTGAGCTTCTTCGATAAACTTTTCATACATGTTGACTCCACGAATGTATAAATTAAGTGTGGATTTAGGATAATTGTTATACAATTGCCTCCAATGGGGTAGTGCGGATTCAAAATTCTCCTGTTTGTAGAATTCATTAAATAGAGATAGTTGGTTCATAAATTCTCTATCTTGGTCTTTAATCAATTCATCAGCAGACTTTAGATTTACGTTTTCACCTTCTGATTCAGATTCGCCAGGTAATTTTCCATCAAAAGCGAAGTCAAATTGGTCACCTTGTTTGTCTGAGATATCCAGTCTTTCGGAATCTGTAACAGAAGTAAATCGTATCCATTTGGTCTTATCGCTGGCTTCCACTTTATATTTCCCATCGAAACTCGTCATCATTGAGCTACCTCTATGAGCTTCAACAGTAACTCCGGCTGCCGGTTCTCCATTATTATATACCGTGCCTGTAATAATTCTTTGTGCCTGCGAATGGGTGAAAGAAACCATCGCAATAAAGGCCACGAGAAGCGTTATGCGAAAAACAGATTTCATAGTGTTATAAATTTTATCGTTCTTTTTTTATTCAAATCTTCTTTGTATAAACCACAGATCATATAAATTAACGCTCAGATTTAACCTTGCATAATTTTCCTGAACTAAGTTATGTTGTTTTGTCCCCCTTTTTCCGATTTCGGCCGATAAGTTGATCGTTGAATTGGAACGGTAAACTGGTAATCCAACTCCAAAACTTATGCCAAAATCGTTAATCTGTTGACCATCAAGCTGAAGGTATGATTTTTCATATTTTACCCCTGCACGATAGGCCATTCTGCTTAAAAAACTTCTAATTGAAAACCGATCCGGAATCCATTCGGCTCCTAGTGCAAATTTATTCAAATCAGTTAAATTACCACCACTACTACCCGGTAAATTTGTATCTGACCATTTTTGATAGTAATAATCGGCATTTATTTCCAATTTATTTTCCTTTACATAAGAAAATCCGACACCATAAGTGAGGGGAAATTCTACATCTAGTTTGTTTTGAAAGCTGATTGTATCAAGTTTTGAGTCGGTAATGCTTTGGTTCCCCTGAGGTAAGGAGATATATTTATTGCGCATGTCAGAGAAGAAACCAGTGTAAGTTGGATTCTCTATAGTTGCAGCAAGTATTATTTTTCTTGACTCGCTCAATGGGACAGTTGCCTGTGCACCAAAACTTAAGCTGAAATCCCGCAAACGCAGTGATTCAAATTTCTGATTCTGATAAAAATTACCTGCTGTAGGGAAATATACCTCTGAATTTCGATGCAACATCCCAAAAAGATAATTCAGATTAGCACCTACCGATAAATTTTTTACAGGAGCTACAGCAAATCCCAAATAAGCTTTTGATAAAGAACCTTCACCATAATACCTGTGAAGAATGTTGCCTGCAGTGGGTATTTCCTCTTGTATTTCTACATTATACCCAACATCTGAATAGGGCAAAAGGCCCATAGAAGTACCCAGCCAGTTGGTAATCTGGAAGTTCATGGCAAAATATCTGAAATTGATATCGTTGGCATCCAAACTTGTTTCGTTGGTGCTTAACTTCGAAAAATTGCCATAAATGCCAAATTCGAACATGAAGCCTAATGAATCCACTGCCGTATAAGAGGCAGGATTGGCAAGGTTAATTTGTTGCCCGTTTCTGCTTGCAATTGAAGCACCCCCCATAGCAGATGTTCTGCCAAAACTATAGGGTTGAAGATCACCCAGTCCATATCTTGAGTATGGTGAACTGGTATTGTTATTAAATTGTGCAAATAATAAAAACGGCAGAAATAAAAATCCTGCCAATATACTAACGCTTCTATATCTCCCCATTATATTCTAATATGCTGTTTAACCCTATGGCTATTATATTGTAATGTACAAAGAAAGAATTTTTTAATTTCTTATCAAAGAAATTGGCATTCCCACCGGTAATAATAACGCATAAATTTCTATAATTTTCTTTAAATGCATTAATTACGCCATCTACTTCATAAAGCAGGCCTTTTTGTATGCCTGCATGTATGGCATCATGTGTAGACTGACCCAGAAATCCGTTAAACTCATCTGCTTCAAGTAATGGTAGTTTATTGGTGAATAAATTCAAAGCTTTATAACGCATTTCCAGACCGGGTGATATATTTCCACCCATATATCCATTTCGTTCATCAATGAAGTCGTATGTGATGGCGGTACCTGCGTCTATTACCAATACATTTCTGCCCGGATACAAATATGCGGCACCTGCTGCGGCAGCAATACGATCTTTGCCTAACGTTCTTTTTGTTAAATAGTTGTTTTTTACCGGCAGAGGTGTATGTTCGTCAAGCTCTATGAACTTTTTGAAATTCTTTTTAAGGTGTATCTTAAGATCTTCCGGATAATCTTTTACAGTGCTCAGTATTGCTTTGTCTAAAGATTCGTGCTTCGCAAGAACATTATCAATATGGATAAGTTGCAGCTCTCCCACATATGCTGATTCAACTTCGTAGTTTTGGTTAAAAAGCCAAAATTTGGTGCGTGAATTTCCAATATCTATAATCAGGTTCATTTTAGTCAATGATTCGCTGACTTATGTCTAGGGCTTTTACCGAGTGAGTAATTGCACCTATTGATATATAATTAACTCCGGTTCCGGCAACTTTGCGTATTCGTTTAAGTGTCATGTTACCCGAAGCTTCTATTTTAGCCCTGCCATTAATCAATTCTACAGCCTCTTTCATTAATTTTGAACTCATATTATCAAGCATGATGATATCGACATCTGCCTCTAAAGCTTCTTTAACCTGATCGAGATTAGTTGTCTCAACCTCTATTTTAATGCTTTTAGGTATTTTGGTACGTATCGCTTCCACCGCCTCTTTAATGCCACCTGCCACCTGTATATGGTTATCTTTTATCATTACCATATCATACAATCCGAATCTGTGATTTGATGCACCTCCCATTCTGACAGCATATTTATCCAGGTAACGGTAGCCGGGCAAAGTTTTTCTGGTATCAAGTATTTCTACTTTCAAACCTTTCACTTCATCCATGCATTTATTTGCGTACGTTGCAATCCCTGACAGTCGTTGAAGGAAATTTAGTGCTTTCCGTTCACCTGTCAATAAAGCTCTGTAGTTACCACTGAATTCAACAATTACATCTCCAGGTACTACTTTACTGCCATCGGGTTTTTTAACGTTCCATTCTATTGATTTGTCAAACTTTCGGAATACCATTTCTGCAACCGGCAAACCTGCAACAATTCCTTCTTCTTTAGCAACTAATACGGCAGTTTTATTAGAATCAGGAGGAACTAGATTGTTGGTAGTAATATCTCCGTCACCTATATCTTCTGCATATGCTAAATTAAATAATATCTCAGCCGATTTTAACGTTTTTTCGTCCATTTTTATTTCTCTCTTCTAACAGGTATAAATTGAATTTCTTTATTTTTTTGTTGTACAATATGCACTTCCAGGTCAGGATTTAGTAAAGGATAATCGTTTCTTATATGTCCTCCACGGCTTTCTTCCCTTAGTAGAGCGGCGTTGGCAATCAGCCAACATACAGTTGCTATGCTTTTTATTTTATATAAATTGTAATCGTTTTCGTAACTTTCATATTCTTTAGCAATATCTTCAAAAGTTTGTAAAGCATTCTGAAGCCCTTTTTTTTCTCTGACAATACCCAAATAGTTCATCATCTGGTCTGCAATAATATTTTGTTTTGTAAGAAACCGATCCTCAGTTTCTAATCTCTGAACCATTTGAGTAGTATCAGGAGAATTAAATTTCTTTAATCCACTTTTAGCTGCAGCTTCACTCGCACGTTTACCAAAAACAAGACATTCGAGCAACGAATTACTTGCAAGCCTGTTTGCCCCCATTACTCCTGTAGATGCTGCTTCTCCGCATACATACAACCCAGGCACGTTGGTTTCTGCATCCAGATTAGAATGAATTCCTCCTACCATATAATGTGCAGCAGGTGCAACAGGTAGCAAATCTGTAGTCAGATCATAACCAAGTTCTTTCAAGTGATGATATATATTCTTGAACCGGGCTTTAATTTTTTCAGCATCCAAATGCCTTAATGATAAAAATATATGTTCCTTCCCCGAAGCTTGTAATTGCTTAAATATGTTATAAGCTACAACATCTCGGGGTGCAAGTTCAGCCAAAGGATGTATGTCTTTCATGAAACGGTTGCCTTGGTGGTCAAGCAACCATGCTCCTTCTCCTCTTACTGCCTCACTTATCAAATAGGCTTCCTTGTTTGGGATGTACATAGCAGAAGGATGAAACTGAATAAATTCTATATCTGACACCTGTGCTCCTGCTTCCCATGCAAGAAAAATTCCATCTCCTGTAGCAGTATGTGGATTGGTTGAACGGGAAAAGATACGTGACAATCCTCCGGTTGCCAGAATTACTGAGTTCGTTTTAAAAAGTATGTTTTCACCTGTTTTAAAATCCATGGCCTGTAATCCGGATACGGCATCACCTGATTTGAGAATTTTTAGAGCTGTGGTATATTCAAATGGTTTTATGTTTTGAATGTTTTTAACCTGATCCAACATAAAGATGGTTAATTGTTTCCCGGTAGCATCACCACCAGCATGAAGAATGCGACGTTTGCTATGGCCACCTTCAAGGCCTAAAAAGAAATCTCCATCCTTTTGATCAAATTGCATACCCATATCAATGAGTTCCAGAACCCTTTCGCGGCCTTCTGATACTAACACCCTGACTGAATCTTCATCGCAAAGGCCTCTGCCGGCAGTAAGTGTGTCTTTTATATGGTCCTCAATGGAATCATCTGTACCTATGGCAGCTGCAATTCCACCCTGAGCATGATAAGAATTGCTGGTATCAAGTTCAGATTTCGTGACGATGGCCACAGAACCAAACTTTGAAGAATAATAGGCTGCAGTTAATCCTGAAAGCCCGCTTCCAATAATAACAGTATCGAATTCAAGTATTTGCATTAACAGGTGTTTCTAAATGCGCGGCAAAGTTACTATTTCTTTTAAGGAAATGTAGTTACAGGTACTTACCTTTTTACTTATTTTATTGATTATTCTTTTTATCAGGTACTTATAATAATGAACACAACCATACATCTGCAAAAAGAACTTTTAAATCAATCTTTAATATTGAATAATAACCTGCATTGTTAATAATTCTGAGTATAAAGGTAATGGCTCATCCTAATTTATAGAATCAGTTTAATCCGGAGGTTACGATAAGTTAACATTTCTTTGATAGTAAAAAATGTTTTAAGGTATGGTTTCCTGAGATTGCAAAGTTCAGCCTAAACATATTCCATAATTCTTCCTGAAATCTGAAGGAGAGAAATCTCTGCCAGCTTTGTCTGGAACCGTATGGTAATAAGCCTTTCTTCTGCTTCAAGCAAACTTCTTTGCACTTCTCGTAATTCAAGGCCGGACAGAGCACCTAAACGATACCGTTCAACAGCTATTTCTAAATTTTCGCGTGCTACTGCAAGGTTTTGTTCTTCCATCGATACCAGCCTTAGGTTATTTTCATAAGCATAGTAGAACGCTAAAAGATCTGCTTTAACCTCTTGTTCAATTTCTTGTAACTGGTGAACGCGGTTCTCAATTTCTATGAGAGCATTCGTTTTTTCCCTTTTGCGGTTAAAGCCGTCGAAAATGTCCATTCCCAAAGTAATGCCATAGTTCAGTGTACCGGATTGTTGGTTGCTTAATGCAATTTCTCCATATTCACTAATGGTACCCGTCCCATATCCCCTGTAGGCATAATTATACCCTGTTGAGAAATTAACGTATGGATATGCACGTGAAGCAATGACTTTATAATCAAGTTCTGAAATTACCTGATTCTTTTTAGCAATTAACAACCCGGTATTATTGACTAAAGTTGATTCCAGTAAATCTTCATAAGAAAGTTTTGGATTGTAATTTATAGTTGTGTCAATTAGCACAATATCTTCTTCAAGATTTTGAAGTGCCATCAATGTTTTCAATCGAACTGCAGATTCTAAAATTGCTTCGTTCTGTCGGGCAAGCCTGGAACTGTCAGCATTTAAATAAACGATTGACTGAAGCAAATCCAGCTTTGAGGTTGACCCCAACAAATACCTTTCTTCATCTATTCTGGCTCGTTCTTTAGATAACTCCACTGCGGATTTCATGTTGTCATAGAGATTAAGCTGTTGAACATGGTAGTAGTAACCGGAAACTATTTGTGCAACCAGATTCTCCATTGTCATCTGGGTATTCAGTTCTCCTACCTGCTTAAGCTCGTCAAGCCTTTGCCATGTCGTCTGAATGCTAAAGCCTCTAAAAAGAGGCATGTCAAGGTTTATGGCTGCAGAACCGATAGAATTATGTACTCCATTGGTTTTCCTTTGTGAACCATCATTCATGTTTTGAGTGGTCGAAGTAACGTTTCCTCCAACTCTGTTGGTTGTAGTGATGGTAGGCAAAAAGCCTGCATTACCCTTTGTCAGATTATTTTCAGCTATTTCTTCACGATTACGTGCAACTTTCACTGAGAAATTTTGCTCCAGACCTGTAATTACAACACGACTTAAATCATATACTTCCTGTCCGCTTACAGGATTAATCCAATTGAAAATTATTATAAGAGCTGTGGTTTTAAGCAGGTATTTTAGATTCTTCAACGTCATCAATATTTTCATTAGCATTACTATATTCACTTGAAATTAACAGGTATATCCCCGGTACAACATATAATGTAAGTATCGTGGAGATTATCATCCCACCAACTACTGCAGTACCCATTGCCACACGGCTCTGAGCTCCGTCACCTAAACCCAGAGCTAGGGGTAAAATGCCTAAAATTGTTGAAAGGCTGGTCATAAGAATTGGCCGGAAACGTGCAGCAGCCGAGTATTTTATTGCCTCAAATTTATTCAGGCCTGCCTGTTT
>DASRQG010000343.1:0-8322 GCA_035645995.1 Mariniphaga sp.
CAAGTGTTACATGAACAGGAAGATGGATAGAAACTTTTCCTTGAGTTGTACCTGGGTCTTCTTGCTTTTTAATCTTATTCTCAATATAATCTTTAAGAATCTTTATGTACATAGTTCTATTTTAGAATATAACGCTTTAGATTATAAGAAGTTCTCATTTATGAATATTTATGCCCTCTGTGTAATTAGGCCAAAAATTAGCCTAAAGCACATCAGTCATATATTACCAGTCAGTATAAATAAATGAAGTTTTACAACTTAGGTATAAAAATTTTCAGGGTGCCGGGGGTAATCTTAAATGCTTAATTAGTTTATGAACCTCAAAATTTAATGGTAGTAAACTTGTCGTATGTTTTATTTTTCATCAATATTCTCTGTCTCTGCCAGCAATGCAGGGTCCCAATTAATCTTTTTAAGTTCCAGCATTAACGAATCTTTCATTGCTATATACACATCCATTTTATCCTTGTTTACCGGCTCTACGGGAGGAGCTTCTACTTTAAGTGGGTCAACGGGAGAGCCATTTTTAAAGACACGAAAGTCGAGATGTGGTCCTGTTGATAATCCGGTTGAACCGACATATCCTATTACCTGTCCCTGTTTTACCCGGGTTCCTTGAGCAATTCCTTTGGCAAAACCGGACAAGTGCATATAAACTGTTGTATAAACTGAATTGTGTTTAATGCGGAGATAGTTGCCGCCGCCATTTCTCTGATAAGCTCTGGCAATAACTGTTCCATCGCCAATGGTCATAACTGGAGTCCCGGTAGGTGCAGCATAGTCGACACCATGATGTGGCCTGCGAATACGTAATACCGGGTGCATCCGTGCATGAGAGAATCCTGAACTGATACGGGCATATTCAAGTGGAGCTTTTAAGAAAGCTCTTCTTAAGCTGTTGCCTTCATGATCAAAATAATCGTAGCGGTCATCCTGATAGAACCTGAATGCATAGTTCTCGCTACCATAATGGTCGAATTGAACTGCATATATTTCACCGATTCCGATTGGGACTGAGTCAACATACTGTTCTTCATATATGACCCTGAAGCGGTCACCTTTCTGGATAGCAAAGAAATCAATTGACCAGGCAAAGATATCAGATAACCTCAATGCTAATTGAGGATCGAGGCCATTTCCGGTAATCGCATTCCAAAGAGAGGATTCTATTTCTCCATAAGCTGATTTTATTTTAGTTTCAACTTCTTTTTCACCTTTATAAACACGGAGGGAATCAAACAACTCAAATACATAATAATCAATGGCGGAGTTTTCATAAACAAAATATCTGGTTTCGCTTATGGAATCGGGTGTCATAAAGATTGTGAAATTCTTACCCCCTCTGATTTTTCTCACATCAAAAATATCTTTGGCTTCTTTAGCAATGCGATCAATTGTAGCCATACTAACTCCATAACCAGTTAGTATTCCGCTCAAATTTTGATTGGGTTTAATCTGACCATCTTCAAGTATAAAGGAATCAACAGGCAATCCGTATTTTAAAAGTGGTGGTGTTGGAAGTGAAGCTATTGAGTCCATCTCAATACGTTCACGATTTTTATTTTTATTATTACCACATGCACTGGCAATAACTACTATTATTAACAAGCTGAATAAAAAAAATGGTTGGTTTTTCTTCTCTTTCATCTAAATTGAACGTTATAATTTTATTTTATCAAATCCTTTCCCATATACACCCATTACACTGCCCATTGTAATAAAAGCTTCAGGATCAATTTCTTTTATTTTCCTAAATATCTGGCTGGTTTCCTTTTTTCGAACTACCGACATTATTATTTTAGTGTTTTCCTGAGTGTACCATCCCTGGCCTTCTAATATAGTAACGCCTCTTATGGCCTCTTTATTGATAAAATTTGCAATTTCCTGATAATTTTTTGAGATAATAAACATTTGTGCCGACCGATTGGCGCCACTCAAAAAGGAATCAAGGGAATATGCTACTACCCACATTGATACATAGCCATATACGAGTTTTTCGGGAGATTGGAAGACAAAATAGGATGAGGCAATTATAACTACGTCACAAATCATAATTACCCTGCCGGGACTAATATTCCGATATTTATTAATCACCATTGCAAAAATATCGGTACCACCTGTACTTCCTCCTCTTGAAAACACAGTACCTAAACCTATTCCACATGCCATTCCACCTAAAACTGCTGATAAAAAAACATCATTTACCAAGGGTTCCTTTACAATTCCTTGAAAAACGGCAAAGAATATAGTAAGAACACCAATGCTATAGATTGTTTTCATTCCAAAATTGGCCCCTAAAATTTTAATAGCAACCAATACAAGAACTATATTTATTGATAGATAGGTTAAGCTAACAGGTATCTTTGCTGCAAAATACAATACAGCTCCCAGTCCGCTGATACCTCCACCTGTAATTTCAGCAGGAAGTAAAAACACAACCCAGCCTAAAGCAAACAATGATAATCCAATAGTTATAATAAAGTAATCCTTTATTGTATTGGTAAGTTTACGGTTCATATTCATTAAATGTGCAAACATTGTAAAGTAAATCAATTTGATAAAACGGCCGCAAAAAAACGAACTGAAAGTTTAATAAAAGATGAGGAAAGTCATGGTTACCTTAAATCCTTTTTCATGTAAAATGGCTCATGTTACTTCCCGTATTTAAATTTTTTACGGATAAATAATTTTGCCTGCAAAGATATTGTAAATAATAAATTTAAGGTATTCATTTTCACTGTTGGATGATTATATGTTTACGATCAGAATCGCTCTGTGAAATTGGATATTTGATTATTGATCATAGCGCTTCATCATTATGTTTTTCAAATAAATGCTATACAGCATTAAAACATTTAATTAAGGTTTTTTCGCATAACAAATAATCCAAAGCGGTCGTATAAACATATATAAAAATCAAAATAAACTGACATGTTAAATTTTAAAAATAGCATCCCGCTTGTATGCTTAAGTTTAATGTTTCTTTTTTTTACAGAATGTAACTTATTTCAAAAAAAAGAAAATGCGTCGGAACCTGATGTTAAAGACGCTGAGGCAGAAATGATTTTTCAGCAGGAAAAAAGTGAACTACTGTCCAAAGCCAATGCAGAGCTTTCTGCAATTAATAAGAGGATTTTGGCTTGTAATGACAAAATCAAAGAAGGTTTAAAGCTTACCGAAGCACAAAACAAAGCACTCGATGAATTTGAGGCTAAGCGAGCTTCAATTAATAAACGTATTCATGAGATTAAAAATGTGCAATTATCGGAATGGGAAAGTTTTAAAACAGAATTTGAAACAGATCTAAGAAATGCAAGTGCAGATATTGAAAGAATACAAGCTGAGCTAAAATAGTTAATCCTAATTGTTGAATAAAAAAACCGGCAAGCAAAATTGCTACCGGTTTTTCTGATTATATATTTATCAATTTTATAATCCGAGTTTCTGTTTAACCAATCCGGGAATTTCACCGGGTTCTTTAGCCACAGGGACTTCTGCTTCTGCAAATGCTTTAATTTTTTCTTCAGCAGTACCAGAACCGCTTGAGATGATAGCACCGGCGTGCCCCATTCTTTTTCCGGGAGGAGCAGATTGACCGGCAATAAAGGCAACTACGGGTTTGGTCATTTTCTCTTTAATAAATCTTGCCGCTTGTTCTTCAGCATCACCTCCAATTTCTCCTATAAGAACAACCGCTTTTGTTTCCGGATCATTTTCATACATTTCAAGCAAGTCGATAAAGTATAAACCTGAAACAGGGTCACCACCTATACCTACACAAGTTGATTGTCCCAGATCATTTTCTGTCAACATATTAACAACTTCGTATGTAAGTGTTCCTGAACGTGAAATTAACCCAATATTTCCTTTTTTAAATATCATAGCCGGTAAAATGCCGATCAGACATTCATTGGGAGTAATTAAACCGGGGCAGTTAGCGCCAATTAATTTCGTACCATTTTGTTTAAGGACACTGTTAGCCTTCATCATGTCTTTTACAGGAACACCCTCGGTGATACAGATAACCAAATCAATACCTGCATAACTTGCTTCCATGATAGCATCACCTGCAAAAGGAGCTGGAACAAAAATAACTGAAGCGTTTGCTCCTGTAGCTGAAACAGCTTCTTCAACGGTATTAAAAACAGGTACACCTTCTACTTCAGTACCGCCCTTACCGGGAGATATACCACCAACTATTTGTGTTCCATATTCCTTCATTTTTTTTGTATGGAATCCCCCGTCACGGCCGGTAATGCCCTGCACAATAACTTTTGTGTCTTTATTTATAAGAATACTCATTCCTTGATTGTTTTTTCATTAAAGATTAATCCTGGCTTCTACTTAATTCAATTGCTTTTTTAGCAGCTTCGCTCATAGTGGAAACAGTAGGCAAGCCATATTCCCTGATAATTTCAAGCCCTTCTCTTGCATTAGTTCCTGAAAGACGTATTACCACCGGTATGTTAGTTTTAATTTCGTCCAGAGCAGTAACAAGGCCACGGGCTACATCGTCACATCGTGTAATACCGCCAAAAATGTTAATCATTACTGCTTTAACATTTTTGTCGCTAATAAGGATGTTCATTGCTTCCACTACCTTTTGGGGATTAGAAGAACCACCAATATCAAGGAAATTAGCCGGTTCCCCTCCATAAAGTTTAATCATATCCATAGTAGCCATAGCCAATCCGGCACCATTAACCATGCAGCCAATATTTCCGTCAAGTTTAATATATGACAATCCTTTTTCATTGGCATCAATTTCCTTTTCCTCATCAGGGGTTGATTCTCTCAACGAAAGGA
Source organism: Mariniphaga sp. (assembly GCA_035645995.1). Lineage (GTDB taxonomy): Bacteria > Bacteroidota > Bacteroidia > Bacteroidales > Prolixibacteraceae > Mariniphaga. The sequence continues at coordinate 4,807 of DASRQG010000343.1, forward strand.
TGTCGGGCTGGCGGTAAAGTGCATTGTCATCAAAATTCATTTTACCATCAATAGCCATTACCTTTTTGTCGGGCGTCACTACTAATGGATTGATTTCTGCTAATGAAGAGTCGGTATCTACATATAGCTGATAGAGTTTCACCAGTATTGCTGCAGCCTGGCGCATTTGTTTAGGATCATCAAACAACTGAAGTGCAATTTTACGAGCCTGCCAATCCATCAGCCCCATAACAGGGTCAATAGTCATTTTAATGATTTTCTCAGGCGATACGCGGGCAACTTCTTCAATTTCCACACCACCTTCGGCACTTGCCATTAAGGTAATTGATTTTGTGTTGCGATCGTTTATCAAACCAACATAAAACTCTTTTTCGATATCAACAGCATCGGCAACCAAAACCTTTTCAACCTTAAGGCCTTTAATGTCCATCCCCAATATTTCTCCGGCTTTTTCTATAGCCTCAGCTTTGGTTTTGGCCAACTTAACACCTCCGGCTTTACCCCGGCCTCCTACATGTACTTGTGCTTTCACTACCCTCAGCCTGTCATCATCGGGCACACTTTGTTTTACTTCTTCTTCCGAATGGCATACTACACCATCAGGGACAGGAATGCCGTACTCTTTAAATAAATTTCGGGCCTGAAATTCGTGAATCTTCATTTTATTATTTTAGATGTTCTGAAGTGAAAATAAATTGTCAAAATTACCAATTATTATATAATTGAAACCTATTATTTTGAGCCTTTTTTTATGATATTTCGCAGGATACCTAAATATCGTTCCTTATAACTAATTGGAATTATGCTAATATAACAGTTTAAATCTGATCTTTTTAAATCAGAACATTAAATTAATATGATTGGTTTAACTTGTTTCATTAAATCTTAGTTTCTCTTCTGTGTTCTGTAAAAGCTCTATTGTGAAATGATTTATTTTTAGGTTAGATTTGCAACAAATTATAATAAACAATGCAGGAACTGATACAATCTATTATTGCCAGAGAAGCTGAGGCAATAAGTAAAATTCCGGTAAATAATTCATTTTCTAAAGCCATAGAGATAATTTACCGGCAGGTTCATGAGAAGAAGGGAAAGCTTGTAACAAGCGGTATGGGGAAGGCTGGACAAATAGCATTGAACATTGCAACTACTTTCAGTTCGACAGGTACACCTGCAGTTTTTTTACATCCAAGCGATTCACAACATGGTGATTTAGGTGTTATTCAGGAGAATGATGTTTTGCTGCTGATATCAAATTCAGGAAAGACGCGTGAAATTTTGGAATTGGTTGATTTGGTGGAAGACCTTCATGCAGGTATCCCACTAATCTCAATTTCAGGTAATGCAGATAGCATTTTGGCAAATCGTGCCAGTGCATTTATTCATACAGGAAATCCTGATGAAGTATGCCCTTTGGGACTTACTCCAACCACTTCAACTACTGTTATGACTGTTATAGGTGATGCATTGGTAGTTGGGATGATGAAGAAAATAGGATTTAACAGTGATGATTATGCCCGAAGGCACCATGGCGGGTATTTAGGCGATAAATCACGGTTGCAGGCCTGTGCTCAAAAATTAATCGTGAAGTAGGCAATTTATTTAATAAAAAGTAAAGTTAAAAAAGTAAACAGATTGTGATGAGAATAACACGTCAAAATACAGTTGGGTTAATTGTTGATTTCCAGGAAAGGTTATTCCCTGTTATGTGGGAGAAGGATCAATTGCTGAGGAATTGTCAATTGCTTATCAATGGCTTGGTTCAACTTAATCTACCATTAGTGGTAACCCAACAATATACTCGGGGATTGGGTGAGACTTTAGATGAAATTAAATCTATTATACCTGATTTTAATTACATTGAGAAAAGAGAATTTAGCTGTTGTGATGAACCTCAGGTTGTAGCGAAGTTGCGTGAATACGGAGCCCGAAACATATTAATCTGTGGTATCGAATCACATGTATGTGTTTTGCAAACAGCAATCGATCTGAAAGAAAATGGTTTTAATCCTATCGTTGTCCTCGACACTGTTTCTTCAAGAAATAAAAACAGTATTGAAATAGCAAAGGAAAGATTCAGATATGAGCAGATAATGATGACTTCAGCCGAATCGATTTTATTTGAACTTACACGTACGTCGGCAGCTCCCGAATTTAAAGCAATCTCCAATTTGGTAAAGCAGGCATAGAAAAGGAGTTTGGGACTGAAGTATTTGAAGACAGATGAACAACAGAAGTTTTTAAACTGCACCTGAAGATTATTAAAATCGCAGAGAACGTCAACTATTAAATCTTAATAAAAGAACAAACCCATGAGTGGATTATTTGGTGTAATATCTAAAACCAGTAGTGTTTCATCTGTATTTTATGGAACAGATTACCATTCGCATTTAGGAACCAAACGAGCAGGTATGGCATTTTATAATCCTGTTGAAGGGTTTCAAAGAGCGATCCATAGTCTTGAAGATGGTTATTTCAGAACAAAATTTGAAGCAGATCTTGGTAGTTTTTCAGGCAACTCAGGAATTGGTGTTATAAGTGATACAGAAGCTCAGCCAATCGTAGTGAATTCACATCTTGGAAAGTTTGCAGTAATATCAGCCAGTAAAATATCCAATGCAAATGAGCTCGAAGAAGAATTTCTAAAGAAGCACAGTACTTTCTCTGAAACAAGTCAGGGTAATGTCAATCCCACCGAACTTGTTGCAATGCTCATAGCCGATAAAGATAATTTTGTAAGTGGAATTGAGAATGTTTACCGGAAAGTTCTGGGATCTGCTTCAATTCTTATCTTAACTGAAAAATCAATTATTGCTGCCCGTGATTTTTTGGGACGAACGCCACTGGCAATTGGTAAGAACAAGGAAGGTTATGCAATAGCATCTGAAACCTGTGCGTTTCCGAATCTTGGATATGAGATCGATTATTATCTGGGACCCGGAGAGATCGTTGAAGTGACTGCCGATGGGTTTAATCAGTTAAGAAAGCCGGGAACTAAAAAGCAGGTCTGTTCATTTCTATGGATATACTATGGCTATCCACCATCGTATTACGAAGGCATTAATGTTGATGAAGTTCGATACCGTTGTGGTGCAGCCATTGCCAGGAAAGATTCAGTGGAAGTTGATTTTGTAGCCGGAATACCTGATTCGGGAATAGGTCATGCAATAGGATACAGCAATCAACGCTGTATTCCCTATATGCGTCCTTATGCAAAATATACTCCTACATGGCCACGTAGTTTTATGCCACAAAGTCAGGTTACCCGAGAGCTGGTTGCCAAAATGAAGTTGATACCTAATCCTGCAATCATCAAGGGTAAAAAAGGCATATTTTTGGACGATTCGATAGTTAGAGGTACTCAATTGAAAGATAATACCCGCGATTTGTATGATGAAGGTATAAAGGAAGTACATATGCGTATTGCATGTCCCCCATTAACTTATCCGTGTGAATTTTTAAATTTCTCACGATCGCGCCAGGCATTGGAACTTGCAACCCATAAATCCATAAAGG
>DASRQG010000344.1:0-8473 GCA_035645995.1 Mariniphaga sp.
TTTTCAGGTAGTTGGAGTAGTGGATCCCCAGACCCGCATAAATATAGGTGGCGGACAAAAAAACGAAGCCATAATGATCCCCTTTTCAACTATGCAACGTGCTTATAATATGGGCGATGTAGTACATTTTTTTTCAATGACTTCGAAACCGGGTGTGCCTGTAAGCAGACTGGAGGAGCGACTTAAAGTATTATTGAAGGAACGGCATCATATAGCTCCTGACGACCGACAGGCAATTGGTTCATTTAATATTGAAGTTGAATGGAAGAAATTTAACGGACTGTTTAATGGGATTCAGATTCTTACGTGGATTGTAGGAATCGGAACATTATTGGCCGGAATCATTGGTGTTAGTAACATCATGATGGTTATTATCAGGGAACGAACACAGGAAATTGGCATACAGCGAGCTATTGGAGCAACGCCTGCAAAGGTTATAACCCATATTGTGGCAGAGAGTGTCTTTTTAACTGTAATAGCCGGTTATATAGGTTTGGCCCTGGGAGTAGCCTTATTGGAAGCATTAAATATAGCACTTGAAACAGGTGGCGATGAGTTATTCTTCCGTCGTCCTGAAATCAGTTTTAAGATGGCAGTATCTGCCTTAACCGTATTGGTGTTCTCAGGTATCTTCGCAGGAATGATTCCGGCAAGCCGGGCAGTTAAAATAAAACCTATTGACGCCATCAGAGAGGAAAAATAGACACAGAAACAGAATATTAAAAGCTTGAAAGTCATGAAAAAAGTGTTACGCATTGTTGGAATTATAATTTTACTGGGAGCATTTGGTGGCACCCTGTTCTTTCTGTACAATAAATCTAAAAAGAAACCGGATATTTATGAAACAAGAAATCCCTTTGTCAGTGATGTCATAAAAAAAACTGTTGCAACCGGCTCAGTTGTACCTCGTTATGAAATTGACATTAAGCCACAGGTATCAGGAATAATTGAGAGATTATATGTTGAAGCAGGTGAATGTATAGAAAAAGATCAGGTAATTGCCCATATAAAAATAATACCTGACATGGTTAATCTTAATGCTGCTGAAACCCGGCTCAATAGAGCAAAGATTAGCTATGAGGATGCCCGGAATGATTTTGAACGACTGGAGGATTTATTTAATAAAGAAGTAATTTCGTGGGAAGAGTTTAAAAATGCACGGGTATCATACGACTCAGCCAAAGAGGAGTTAACTGCCGCAGAAAATAATCTTGAATTGATCAAGAATGGTGTAACTAAAAAGGCACAAAGCACTACCAATACTTTGGTAAGATCAACAATTACCGGCATGGTACTGGATGTACCCGTTAAAGTTGGTAATTCAGTTATACAGTCCAATACATTCAATGACGGAACTACCATCGCTACAGTAGCTGATATGAATGATATGATTTTTAAAGGAAAGGTGGATGAAACCGAAGTTGGAAAGATCAGCTCCGGAATGCTTATTGAACTGGAGATTGGAGCTATTGAAAAGGAGAAGTTTCAAGCTTTTCTTGAATATATTTCTCCCAAAGGAGTAGAAGAAAACGGAGCCATACAGTTTGAAATAAAAGCAAGCGTAAATCTATTGGACAATCAGTTTATCAGAGCCGGCTACAGTGCAAATGCAAATATTGTTCTTGATAAAAAAGATAGCGTACTGGTAATTCCCGAAGGTTTGCTTAAGTTCGAGAATGACTCTTCATTTGTTGAGATACAAACAGATTTAGATCAGCAGTTCAGAAAACAATATGTGCAAACCGGACTTTCCGATGGTATTAATATCGAAATTACATCAGGTTTAAGTAAAGATGATAAAGTGAAAGGTGAAAAAATAGATTTAAAAAACCAGAAAAGGAAGGATAATAAACAAGGATAAACAAATTTAAAAATCATGAAATTTATAACTGCATACACTGTGAAATGATTGTAAACTGACCTTAGCATTTAATAACTATAATTGCACAAAAAAAACTTCCATAGAAAAACCGGAAATAAAATAATTGAAAGATGAATAAGACAGCCATACTATTTGCAGGGATTTTAATTCTTCTGACGGCAACCATTTCAACCGGACAGGAAAGCTGGTCGCTGCAGGAATGTATCGATTATGCACTTGAAAATAATATTGTGATCAAACAACAACAGTTAAATACCAATTATAATGAGAATCTGGTAAGTCAGGCAAAATCGGGTATGCTGCCCAACCTAAATGCCGGAGCATCGAACAACTACAGTTTCGGGCGTTCGCTCAACAACCTTAATGTCTATGAAAATGTAAATGCCAATCAATTATCGGGTTATATATCTTCAAACATAACACTCTTCAATGGGCTAATACTTCAAAATACTGTCAGGCAGAGCAAGCTTAATTTACAGGCAGCAATACATGAAATGCAGAAAACAAAAGATGATATCATTCTAAATATTGCAGCTTCCTATCTGGAAATATTATTTGCCGAAGAGTTGGCCCAAATTACCGAAGCCCAGACTGAAGTTTCAAAACAACAAATTGAAAGAACGAAAAAATTAGTTGATGCCGGAAGTCTTGCGAGAGGTGCTTTACTTGAAATAGAAGCACAACTTGCCAGGGAGGAGCTTCAGTTAGTAAACGATCAGAACAGAATTCAGCTGGCCTACCTTAACTTATATCAATTATTGGATTTGCCTATAGAAAAAAGCTTTACCGTTGAAAAACCCAAATTACCGGAGATAAAGGCACAGGTAACTATGACAAATTCATTTGATGTATTCAAGAATGCTATAAAAACACGTCCTGAGATAAAAGCAGCTCAATTAAGGGTTGAGAGTGCAAAAAGCCAACTAAGTATTTCAAGAGGCTACAAATATCCGTCACTGAGCCTTGGAGGAAGTTATAACAACCAGTACTACAACATAATGAGCAGTGATATCCCACAATCATCATTTAGTGACCAGTTGAAAAACAACAGCAGATATGGGTTCGGCTTATCGTTAAATATTCCCATCTTTAACCGATTTGAGGTAAAAAATTCGGTATCGAACTCCATACTGCAGATTCAGGATTACGAATATCAGCTCCAGACAGCCCGCAATGTTTTGCGAAAGGAAATTGAACAAGCATACATGAATGCATTAGCTTCATTAAACAAATATATCTCCAGCGAAAAAGCAGTAGAATCTATGGAAGAATCATTCAGGTACACTGAAGAGAAATACAATGTAGGAATGATAAATACAGTAGAGTACAATCAGAATAAAAATTATCTGACTGCAGCTCAGTCGGAGTTACTGCAAGCACGTTATGAATTTATTTTCAGGGCAAAGATTCTTGATTTCTACAATGGCATTCCAATAGAACTATAGCACTAATAGTTTATTCAGAAAGCCTGTACCAGTTTCGCGCGTTTGTTGCATAAATCTTATCTACAACTTCGCGGGGAAGTTTAAGTCCCTTGAAAGATTTATTGATGAGTCTGCTGGTCATTTCATTGTCTGTAACCAGGTATTCCCAATCGTTGACCCATGTTTAGTGCAGCATATTTTCAAACGCTTCTTTATCCCTGCCTCTATCAATTATATCAGTGCCATACAAGAGACGGTCCTGATACTTGATAAAGAAATCACGCACCTTTTCACGATTTTCAGCAGTTTGGTAGAACAGCTGTCCCATACGTGCAGCCATATCCATAGACGCATTTGGAAACTGGTCAAGAAAGGCAGCCATTTCATCAACACTCCATTCAAGACTGGCCAAATGACAACCAATAAAAGTCAGTTTTGGATGCATTTCCAACATTCTGTCACGGGCAGCAATTTGTTCTTCATATGATGGATATTCAGGATGAAGATACATATGATATTGAGGATTACGAGCGAAATATCCACTATCGTTTTTAACTGTCATTTCTTCCAAAGGCAACCAGCAGTTTTTTGGCTCACCAAGATGCGCTACTAATGGTATTCCTCGCTCCTCGAGATGATTTAAAACTGGTTCAAAACGCGGATGATCAATCATTACAAGGTTGCTGTCTTTATCACGGAATTCCATACCAATATTCTTCCAAACTTTTACAGCAATGGCACCATCCGCTATACAATCATCGATCCAGCTAATTGTATTTTCCACCCAACCAGGTTCATCCCAACCTTCCAAACAAAAAGTTGCTGTAAATTCTGTAGCTTGATCATTATTGCTTTTTAATTTTGCAAGCTCCTGATGAGCAGCCACAACATTTTCGCATCCATCAGAATATGTATTAATATTTAGCAGTTGAAAGTTGTCGCGTTCAGCCTGCTCCAATGAATTATTAGTATTGGTATAGATGTGATAATGGGCATCAATTTTTTCTACTTCACTGAAATCATTTTCAGAATAATAGTTTTTATTGTCACAGGAAAAAAGACAAGTGATGCAAATAAAAAATAATAGGTGCTTTGTTTTCATAGTTTTATTTCATTTTTCTTTGAGGTGAATTTAAATAAAAAGTTTAAAAACATACCTGTTTTTAAAAACAAAATAATGAATTGCCCACAGTCCGTTAAATTTGAAGAAAAAAATGATTGAAATATTACGAAGTCGAAGAAGTATTAGGAAATATCTGGATAAACCGGTAGAGTCGGAAAAGATAGCTTTGTTAAAAGAAGCAGTATTGAGGTCTCCATCCTCGAAAAATATAAATCCTTGGGAATTTATATTTATTGATGACCCTGAAATGATCGGTAAGCTGAAACATTGTAAACCTCATGGTGCGGTACCATTGCAAACAGCCCCACTGGCTGTTGTAATATGTACTGATGTAAACAAGAATGATGTCTGGATTGAAGATTGCTCTATTGCATCAATAATTCTACAGCTTACGGCCCAATCTCTTCAATTGGGAAGTTGCTGGATACAAATCAGAAACCGTAAATACGATTTGACAATAACCTCAGAAGGATATCTTCAGGAACTTTTAGCGATTCCCTCTCATTATAATATCCTGGATATTATAACTATTGGGTATCCACAAAAGGAACGAGCAGGAAAGCCTGACAGTGAACTTCAGTATGATAAAATACACACAAACCGGTTCTGACAGGGTCAAAACCGGTTTGTAAGCAAAGCAAAAACTTTTCGTTTAATTTAATTCGTACCACTTGGTTTTGGTAACGTACATCCCTGAGTCCAGTCCGGGATAGGTGGCATACGTGGTCAGCGCTTCTGAATAGCTTACAGGCTTATCTTTAAGATACTCATATAGCTTAATATAATTAACCAGAGCAAAATCTACAGAATAACCTGCAATAACTATATGCCAGAAAGCTTCGAGTCTTTCGTTTGACTCATAATAGAGGTCTTCTTCAATATATTCCCAGGCATCGTTGGAAAGCAAAGACCGGATCTTATTCTTAAAATTAACAGTTGTTTTACTATTCATATCTTCCTCTTTCTAATGAATTGTAAAACTACACAAGGTCAGGTTAACACGTTAAAACAAAATGCTGTTATACACAGTTACAATGGCTGAATTTAATCAGCTAACTACTGATGACCTATGAGCATCCGATAATATAAGGGAGGGTAAATCAACAGGTAAATCAACTACAAAGCCTTCATAAAAGATCAAATCAGCAATCAGAAAAAATCCTCAATCTCAGGAGAAGTTGACCTTTGGGTATCATCATCACAGTTAAGATCAATATTAAAATTATCAGGCTCTGTAAAGCTCATTTCTTCTGAATACCCAAGTTTAGGATCAGCCAAAACTTTCTTATAAAAGTATCCCCAAATAGGCAATGCCATATTTGCACCCTGACCGGAAGCAATAGTTCTGAAATGGATACTTCTTAAATCGGCACCTGTCCAAACACCTGCTGACAGTCTTGGAGTAACACCTATAAACCATCCGTCTGCGTGATTTTGAGTAGTTCCTGTTTTCCCTGCAATAGGCATTCTAAACTTACCATACCCATCACGGTTTCTTAACCTGATTCCGGTACCCTGATCAATTACACCTCTCAACAAATTTAACATTAAGTATGCAGTTTGTTCATCAAGTGCTTCATATCTCTCGGGCTGAAAATTAGCTATAACATTTCCATAACGGTCCTCAATTCGTGTAACGAAATATGGTTTTACATATACCCCTTGATTTGCATAGGTATTAAATGCACCCACCATTTCGTATAATGAAATTTCGGAAGTACCCAGGAATAAAGAAGGTACAGGATCAATATAACTCTGCACCCCCATACGTTTCATTACTTCTGCAACTGCCTTTGGATTAAACTGTTTCATAACCCAGGCAGAAATTTTATTCCTTGAATTTGCAAGCCCCCACTTCAGGGTTACCAGCTTACCTTCATTTTCCTTATCAAGGTCAGCATCTTTAGGTTCCCATATCGTACCATCAGGCATTTGAAACTGCTGGCTTACATATGGGACTTTCGTACAGGGTGTCAAACCGTTTTGCATAGCCAGGGTGTAAAGAAATGGTTTTACCGTAGATCCTACCTGACGTTTTCCTCCCTTTACCATATCATACATAAAATATTTGTAGTTAGGCCCGCCCACATAAGCTTTCACTTTTCCTGAATGAGGCTCCATAGCCATAAATGAGGAACGAAAATACCTCAAATACCATTTTATTGAATCTATTGGAGCCATAACAGTATCAATTTCACCTTTCCAGGAGAAGATGGTCATGTCAATAGGTTTCTTAAAGTTTTCCTTTATTTCCCTGAAGCTCTTACCCTGATTATGAAGAACTCTGTATCGCTCACTCTTTCTTATTTCCCGGTTAAGTAATTCCTCAACATCAGAATTCGACATGTTATTACCAAACGGAGGATTCCGAAGATTTCTCATTCCTCCGTCAAAATCGGGTTGCAGATTATTCTTCAAATGATGTATAACAGACTCCACAGCATATTTCTGCATGCGTGAATCTATTGTGGTAAATATCTTAAGGCCATCTGTATACAAATTATAATTCTCACCATCGGGTTTGGTGTTCTTATTTGCCCAACCATATAAAGGATTGGTTTCCCAATCGATTGAATCTTCCTTAAATTTCTGCATTTGCCATGATCCATAATTCTTTTTTTCAGGTTTCCTGGCGGTAAGGGTTAGCCTTAAGTACTCTCTGAAATAAGGCGCAGGACCAATTTTATAATCCACCTTATTGTAATTTAAATCAAGCGGAAGCTGCTTTACGGAATCTCTATCAGCTTTTGAGATAAAGCCGTACTTAGCCATCTGGTTCAAAACAACATTTCGCCTTTCAAGTACCATTTCAGGCCTTCTGACAGGGTTATACAGCGAAGAATTTTTTGCCATTCCAACAAGCATAGCTGAATGATGCAAATCAAGAGAATCAGGAGGTATGCTAAAATAAACGTTTGCAGCCGATTTTATACCAACAGCAAGATTTAAAAAATCATACTTATTAAGGTACATCAGAATTATTTCTTCTTTAGTGTAGCTGCGTTCCAGATTTACTGCAATCACCCATTCCCTGAACTTACGAATAACAAGTTCAAGCTTATTTTCCATACTTTCACGGGGAAACAACATTTTTGCAAGTTGCTGACTAATGGTACTACCTCCTCCTGAACTTGAATCGCCTGTGAGTATACCTTTGAATACACGTGCAAGTCCTCTGACATCTATACCCGAGTGATCAAAAAAACGTACATCCTCTGTAGCTACTAAAGCATCAATTAAATGAGGAGGAAGATTGCTGTAATTTACATAGGTACGATTCTCGTGTATGAAATATTTATCAAGAATAATTCCATCTTCGGAATAAATCTCAGAAGAAAGAATGTTCGGGGGGTTTTCAAGCTCTTCAAAAGTAGGCATAAATCCAAGTTTCCCTTTTGCAATAAGAAAAAACAAAAGACTAATGCTGACAATTCCAAGTGTAAATAATGCCCAAAATATTATAATGTATTTCTTCCAGCTCTTTTTATTTTCTGTAGTCATGTTGTTTCCTGGTTATTTTTCCTGACAAAGATATAAGTTTCAATACTTAAAGCATAAAAACAAACGACTTACCAAGGGTAATATTATACTTTTTAGCGAATAAATTAATCATTACCAAACCTATAGAATAAAAATAAATAAGTTATATTTTGATCTTAGCGTTTCCTTTTCTTTAATTTGCAAAAATTTTCACAATAGAAAATAGAAGTATGCATGAAAATCTTGTAATAGTTGAATCCCCTGCAAAGGCTAAAACTATCGGTAAATTTTTAGGAAAAGAATTTACTGTAACCTCGTGTATGGGACACATACGTGATCTTGAAAAAAAAGACTTTGGTGTTGATCTGGAGAATAATTATGAGCCGAAATATGTTATTTCCCCCGACAAGAAGAAAATTGTTGCAGAGTTGAAGAAACATGCCAAAAATGCGAAAACAGTATGGCTGGCATCGGATGAGGATCGTGAGGGAGAAGCTATAGCCTGGCACCTGAAAGAGGTATTAAAACTAAAACCTCAAAATACAAGAAGAATAGTTTTTCATG
>DASRQG010000345.1:0-14183 GCA_035645995.1 Mariniphaga sp.
AAAAGGTAAGAACAAATTAGCAATAGTAGATGTAAAACGTGCAAAGATAACTGATGAAATAGAGCTGGGAGACATTGCTTCCTTTTCAAATCCGGAGTGGTCGCCCGATGGGCGTTATATTGCTTTTTCGGGATTAGTGGAAGGGGTCGGGGAATTGTATTTATATCACATAAGATCAGGAGAAATCACAAAATTAACCGATAGCTTTTCTTCAAAAATACATCCGGCATGGTCACCTGATGGGGAGCATCTTGTATACGTTGACGAGGTTATCAATTCGGACCGGAAGGCAAAAAAATTTAGTTCAACCATCAAGGTTATTAATGTCAATACCAAAGAGATTAAGGACTTGAAATTATTTCCCGGAGCTGATAATCTGAATCCCAGATATTCTTATGATGGTAGTTCCATTTATTTTCTATCAAACTCAGACGGTTTTAGAAATTTGTTTTTATATGAATTTGAAACTGATAAAGTTTATCGACTAACAAAGTTTAAGACCGGTATCAGCGGGCTCACTCCTTATTCACCTTCAATAAGTGTTGCAGCCGGAAGTGACAAATTGGCATATACATATTACAATAAAAACAACTATGAAATATATACGGCTTCAACAACTGATTTTCGTTATGTGGAGGTGGATAAAAATGTTGTGAACTTTGAACCGGGAACTTTACCTCCCTTAAATCACAATTATAGTAATATTGTAGATGCAGCTTTATATACCCGATGGAGAAGGGATACCAACCTTCATCCGGATTCTGTTCAGGAAGTTCCCTATAAAGCAAATTTCAAGCTTGATTACATTTCTAATAGTGCAGGTATAGGCGTATCGACAAGCAGGTATAACAATACCAACATGGCAGGTAGTGTAAATATGATTTTTAGTGATATGGTGGGAAATAATCAGCTATATTCTATCCTTGCATTAAATGGTGAAATATATGATTTCGGTGGTCAGATTGCTTATTTGAATCAAACACGTAAATTTAACTGGGGTGTTTCTATTTCACACATACCTTACAGGTTTGGAGATATGTTTTTTCAACGCGATTCATTATCCTTTACTTCAAAGGATTCAGATGAAAAATATGTAATTCCGGTCACTGATCTGGTATTGGATTATATCAGAATGTTTGAGGATAATATATCATTATTTACCTATCATGCTCTTAGCCAGACCAGACGTATTGAAGCAGGGGCGACAGCAGCATGGTATTACTATCGTATTGACAGGTACCATTCCTACTATGATGATTTTTGGTATCCTGTAGCTTATAGTAAAGAACGCAGGCCTGCACCAGATGGAAATAGTTACCAACGGGTGGATATGGCTTATGTTACCGATAATTCATTTTTTGGGATGACTGCTCCTATGCGTGGCAGCAGGTCAAGATATCAAATAGAAAAGTATTTTGGAGCAGTTAATTTTTTCACCGGGCTGATTGATTACCGGCAATATTTCTTTATGAAACCTGTAACTTTCGCTTTTAGGCTCTATCATTATGGACGTTATGGCAGCGGATCAGAAACTGATTTAATCTCGCCCATTTATTTGGGTTATCCCTGGCTGATTCGGGGTTATGAGAACACATCATTTTATGGGAGCAGGAATGATAATATTATAGGATTAAGCACCTTGAACTATTCCCATTTAAGTGGCAGTAAGGTTGCAGTGGCCAATTTTGAATTTCGTATCCCCTTTACGGGGCCTAAGATGCTGGCATTGATTGGATCGAAATATTTTATGACCGACTTTAATTTGTTTTTTGATGCCGGGCTTGCCTGGAGCAAAGGAGATAAGCCAAAGCTGACCTGGGAAGAGGAAGCATTCGATCAGCGCGTACCGGTATTTAGTGCAGGAGCTTCAATACGGCTAAATCTTTTGGGTTATATGATCTTAGAGCCCTACTTCGCGATCCCATTTCAAAATGGTGGTTGGGAGAACAGGAATTTTGGGTTAAATTTTGTACCAGGTTGGTAGGCTACAATGCAAGGTTGACAATTGTAATGCCTGCACCTCCGAAATCAACGTGTTCGTCTTTATAATTACTAATCATAGGTTCTGTTCGCAGATAATTTCGAATCATATCTTTTAATATACCGTGTCCTTTACCATGTAGAATTCTAAGTTGAGCCACTTCAAACATAATGGCTTCATCAACAAACTCTTGAATTTTAGGGATAGCCTCTTCTGCTCTCAGGCCTCTAACATCGATTTCAGGCTTGAAATTCAGTCTGCGTTCAGAAAAATTTTCCAATAAACGTGTACTTCCTTTACGATAGGATTTCTCAGCCTTTTTGGCTTCGTTATTACTCACTTTTTCAACCTGATTGCGGGGCATTGTAGTAATAAGTTGACCAAAAGCCACAACCGCATTTTTCTCATTCAATTCTATCAAATCTCCAATTGTGTTTTGTCCTTTGATGCGCACTTTATCACCAGGCATCATTTCTTCTGGTTTAGGTGATTTTTTCTGAACCGGTTTTTTCAAAGTTTCCCGATCTGGCCTTTTTCTATTTCGGTTTTCTTCTCGCCGACGTAATTTTTCAATTTTCTTTTCAATCTCCGAATCTTGTTTTTCTGTTCGACTAATTACCTCCTCTTTTAGTGATTCCAATGATAGCCGGGCGCGTTTTGTTTTTTCTTTTTCGGCCTGAGCTTTTTTTATTTCAAGTATTGTATTTTCTATTTTTTTGTTAACTCCTGCAAGTAATGCATCTGCCTCTTCACGTGCTTTTCTTAATATTTCTTTACGTAATTTTTGGGTTTCCTGCAGTTCCGATTCATAATTGACTGCCATTTCATCGAGTCTTTTTTCGACTTTTCTGATTTTTTGCCTTTTAGTTTCCCAATAACGCTGATCGCGATTTATTTTACGAAGGTTTCTATCGAAATCAATATGTTCCTCACCAATTTTTTCAGTAGCTTTTTCAAGGATTTCTTCAGGCAGGCCAATTTTTCGGGCAATTTCAAATGCAAAAGAACTTCCCGGCTTGCCGATTTCCAGTTGAAACAGAGGGTTCATATGTTGACTGTCGTACAACATAGCACCATTAATTATTCCTTTAGCAGAAGATGCGAAATGTTTTAGATTTGTATAATGGGTTGTAATTACGCCATAACAACCTTTTTGATTCAGGCTGTCGAGTAAAGCCTCTGCTATGGCTCCTCCAAGCATAGGTTCAGTCCCTGTTCCAAATTCATCAATCAGGATAAGAGTATTGTCTTTACTATACTTGACAAAATGTTTCATGTTGAGCAGATGAGAACTATATGTGCTCAAATCGTTTTCGAGTGATTGCTCATCACCGATATCTATAAAAATTTGCTCAAACATTCCTGTTTTACTTCCTTCTTCCACAGGAATTAATAATCCACATTGAAGCATATATTGCAATAAGCCTACCGTTTTAAGACATACTGATTTTCCACCTGCATTCGGGCCTGAAATCAGCAATATATGGTTTTCTGCAGTGAGATGAATATTAAGTGGAACAATTTTTTTATTTTCTCTTTTAAGTGCTTGCTGTAACAGTGGGTGTATTGCTTTTTTCCATTGTAGTTCAGTTGTGTTATGCAGTTCGGGCAATATGGCACCAAATTCAACAGCAAGCAATGCTTTAGACCTGATGAAATCAATTTCTCCTAAAAAGTCATACGTATATAGTAAATCGGGTAGATAAGGCCGGATATCATTGGAGAAATCTGTTAAGATTCGAATTATCTCCCGCCTTTCAGCAAATTCCAATTCACGAAGTTCATTGTTCATTTCGACGATCTCATTTGGCTCAATATAAGAAGTCTTACCTGTGCCGGATTCGTCATAAACAATTCCTTTGATTTTTCGTTTGTTAGCTGCCGGAATAGGTATTACTGCACGGCCATCGCGAATTGATACTGAGGCATCTTCATCAACAAGGCCATCTTTCTGTGCCTGTTTAAGAATAGAGTACAACCGTTTCGACATGTTTGATTGTAGTGATAGTATATTTTTGCGAATATCTGAAAGTTCGGGTGAAGCATTATCTCTAATTTTACCAAACTTATTGATTATGGCATCAATTCGCTCATAAATATAAGGGAAGACCTGTACCTGAGTAGTTTTCTTTTTAAGCAGTGGAAATACAACATCGTCTTGTTTACGGAAAAAATTCACAATTGCACGCACTGATTCAAGCGATCGCTTCAGATCAAATAATTCTTCAGGTTCCAAAAATCTGCCTTCCAGCTTTATTTTATTTAGGGCATCTCTTAGATCATAAAAATGATTTGCAGGGAAACTGTCAACTTCACGTACTATCCGACAAAATTCATTTACTTCTCCAAGCTGGTTTACGAGGGAGTGATGTTCTTTCTGAAATTGCATTTCCTGAACCCACTCTTTTCCCATTTGGCTAAGGCATTTACTGCTTAACATGGAGCGGATACGATCGAATCCTATTTTTTCTTCAAAATGATCCGGATAAATATTGTGCATGTTTTTTAATAATATTCATTGCAAAAATAGGGATTAATTGATGAATTGAATAATTGAACAGGAAGATGAAGGTTGAAAACAATAATAAGATAGAATAAAAGTCAAAACTGCTCGTGTCAGGGGAATTAGAAATTGCATTTATTCTTCAACCAAAATTAGTCTCTGACTAAATTGACAAATGCATAAAAGGCAATGGCCGGATTTTTGTTTCAGGCTTTAAAATCTTTATTACTTTTGTCGGATATATTCAGATATAGAATAACATGGACAGCTCTGATTTACATGCGGTAGTTTATTCAAAAAATGTTGTAGAATTTGTAACAGTTGCCAATGAGTTTTGCAATTTAAACGAACATATTCAGGATTTTAGTACTATACAAAACCTGGAACATTTAAGAAGAATATTGCCGTTATTATATTTAAAAGCCACCCTGTTGCCAGAGAACGAAAAGGTAATGGATGATGAGCTTGAGAAGTATGTAACAGAATTTGAATATAACAGGCTTCAACAACGATGGCTTGCAGCATTAGGAGAGCATGATAGCTTTTATGAAGTTTTTGATCCTGATATTCAATTTGGGGAAGAAATAGCTATTTCAAGTATTTCCGAAAATCTTTTAGATATTTACCAGGATTTGAAAGATTTTATCACTTCATACAGTATAGGGGATGAAAGCATTATGAATGATGCATTGAATGACTGTGTCCAGCATTTTAATGATTTTTGGGGACAACGTCTGGTAAATGTTTTAAGAGCTATACATAAACTTATTACTGACAGAACTGAATTTGATAATGATATACCGGGGGGAAATGATGGTGATGAAATACAACCAGGTACCGGAAATCCTAAATGGCTTGATAAGTTTTGGGGAACCGGTTCCGAAGAGGAGGATTAGAAAGATGTTTAAAGAAAGTATAACAAAAGAAGAATTAACAGAATTACCGTTACGCTGGTTTGATGGAGAAATTAATGTAATTGAAGAAAGGGAGCAAGTTTATGGTGCTATTAATTATCTGGCTACACATACGGTAATTGGTTTTGATACTGAGACACGCCCGGCTTTTAAAAAAGGTGTTTTTAATAAAGTTGCATTGTTACAGCTTTCTACCGATGAAAAAGCTTTTTTATTCAGGGTGAACAAATTGGGCTTACCAGGTGAAGTAGTAGATTTACTAACTGATCCGGCTATTATAAAACCAGGAGTTGCAATTCGTGACGATATAAAAGGTTTACAGACAATTCATAAATTCAAACCTCAGGGATTCATTGAATTACAGGACCATGCCAAAGAGATAGGTATACAGAATTTTAGCCTGAAAAAACTTACAGCAATCGTGCTTGGGTTTCGTATATCAAAATCGCAGCAATTATCAAACTGGGAAGCCCAATCACTAACTGAAGCTCAACAATTGTATGCAGCAACGGATGCATGGACTGCCCTCGGAATTTATAATGCTTTGTTCGACAACTAATATGAGTCAACCGATAAAAATAATATTAAAACCAGGGAAAGAACAATCCATAAAACGTTTTCATCCCTGGATTTTCTCAGGAGCGATTAAGGAAATTTCAGGGAAAGTATCGGAAGGTGATTTAGTGTCAGTATATTCTGCAAATCATGAATTTCTGGGTGCAGGCCATTATCAAATTGGGACTATAGCAGTTCGTATTTTATCGTTTCATGATTGCAATCTTGATATCAATTTCTGGAAACAAAAAATTAAGAAAGCCTGGAAATTGAGACGGAATTTGAATTTTGAAACAAATTTATCAACTAACGTTTTTCGATTGATCCATGGCGAAGGTGATGGTTTACCCGGACTGATAGTAGATTTTTATAATGGCACTGCAGTAATTCAGGCTCATTCTGTTGGTATGTATCTGATAAGGGATCTGATAACTGAGGTTTTGGCAGATGTTTTGGGAGATGCGCTGCAAGCCGTTTATGACAAGAGTAAAAAAACTTTACCTTATAAAGCGGATGTTCAACCGACGGATGCCTTGATTTATGGAAATCCGGTAACAAATTTGGTACAGGAGCATGGCTTGACATTTAAAATAGACTGGGAACTAGGTCAGAAAACAGGTTTTTTTATCGATCAGAGGGAAAATCGGTTGTTGCTGGAAACTTATTCACGGGACAGGGATGTACTTAATATGTTTAGTTATACCGGTGGGTTTTCGGTATATGCATTACGTGGAGGAGCAAAATCAGTTCATTCGGTCGATGCTTCAGCAGGAGTAGTAAGTTTAACAAATGAAAATGTGGCTTTAAATTTTAATAATGAAAGTCGTCATGAAGCCATTATTGCTGACGGCTTTGAATATTTAAAGGACATACAGGATAAATATGATCTGATTATTGTTGATCCACCGGCTTTTACAAAACATCGTAAAGCTTTACCACAAGCATTGCAAGGGTATAAACGAATTAATACCAGAGCATTTGAACAAATCAGGCCGGGAGGTATACTATTTACATTTTCATGTTCACAAGCCGTCCCCCGGGATCGATTCAGAGAGATGGTTTTTTCTGCTGCCGCTATTTCCGGAAGAAATGTCAGAATACTACATCAACTCACTCAACCGGCCGATCATCCCATAAATATTTATCATCCCGAAGGAGAGTATCTCAAGGGGCTTGTGCTGTATGTAGAGTAAGTAATAGTAACAAATAAGATAAAATATAACGTAATGAACCAACTTTCGACAATCGATATATTAAATAGCAACCTGAATAATAAATCCATAGAGGAGAAGTTAAAGTATCTTACTGATACTTATAAGGATAAAGTTATTTTTACATCCAGTTTCGGATACGAAGATCAGGTTATAACAGATTTAATATTTACAAATGATATTCCGGTGAATGTGGTTACACTTGATACAGGACGAATGTTTGAAGAAACTTATAAAGTTTTTCGAAGCACAAAAGAAAAGTATGGCAAGCATATAAAAGTATATTTTCCGGAAGCTGATCAGGTAGAGAAAATGGTTACTGAAAAAGGCCCTTTTAGTTTTTATGAATCACTTGAAAACCGCAAGGAATGTTGTTTTATAAGAAAAGTTTTACCATTAAGACGTGCTTTAGAGGGACATTTTATTTGGATAACAGGACTTCGTGCAGATCAATCAGCCAATCGCAGTCATATTCATGAGATTGAATGGGATGAAGGTAATAAAATGATAAAATTTAATCCGCTGCTGGATTGGACCCTTGATCAGGTAAAAACATATATAAATAACCATAATGTTCCTTATAACATTCTTCATGATAAAGGTTATGTGAGCATAGGATGTGAGCCATGTACAAGGGCAATAAGACCCGGTGAAGATTTTCGTGCCGGCAGGTGGTGGTGGGAGCAAAATTCAGGTAAGGAATGTGGCTTACATGAAAAATAATGTTTAATGGAACGTGTGCGGCAGATTTTCAGTTTTAAGGCAATGTTCAAGTTCAGAAACAGCGATGGTTAGGGTAGTTTCCACTTTATTTATCAGGTTAGGTATTTTGTCCGGTTCCTTGTTTTCCGCAAGAAGTTGAATTCGCTTGAGATCTTTCCCTACTTGTTCCATCATAAATATTAATACGGATGATTTTGCCGTATGGGCTTCTTTGGCAAGTTTAATGTAGTTTCTTTTCCGAAAGTAATCTTTCATATTGGATAAAAATACCGGTATTTGATTCATGAAAATTTCGATGAGTTCTTTTTGAAAACAAATATCTCCACCCGATATATCTTCAAGGTAGGTAAGGTTTATGGTTTTGTAACGGTTGTTCATTTTTTAGTAAAATAGAGAAGCGCAAGATAAAAATAAATTCAGAATTTAATCGAACAAAGATGATATAATTCATAATCGCAAGTTGTTAAAATTGATAGATTTGTAGAATAATTAACTTTAAGAGAATATGAAAATTACGGCACTGCATGAAACCCATGTAAAGTTAAAGGCAAAAATGGTAGAATTTGCGGGGTATGATATGCCTATAGAGTATAGTGGCATTAAGGATGAGCACCTTACTGTAAGAAATAATGTAGGAGTGTTTGATGTATCACACATGGGTGAGTTTTGGGTGAGTGGCCCCAATGCTCTGAAGTTATTAAGAAAAGTTTCTTCAAACGATCCAACTGTTTTAAATCCCGGGCAGGCACAATATACATGCTTTCCGAATGGTAAGGGAGGAATTGTGGATGATTTAATTATATATTGTTTTGACCATCAGAGATATTTATTGGTTGTTAATGCAGGGAATATTCAGAAAGATTGGGAATGGGTTAATATAAACAATACTGTAAATGCTACAATTGATAATGTTTCTGAAGAATATAGTCAACTTGCTGTGCAGGGGCCGTTAGCGACTAAGACATTACAAAAAATAACGAAAGTAAATCTTGCGGAAATAAAATTTTATAATTTTGTTATTGGGGAGATAGGTGGTATTGATGATGTAATAATTTCGGCAACAGGATATACAGGAGCCGGAGGATTTGAATTGTATTGTAAGAATAGTAACGTGGATGATCTATGGAATGCTGTATTTGATTCAGGTGCCGAATATGGGATTAAACCGATTGGTTTAGGTGCACGTGATACCTTACGGCTTGAGATGGGGTATTGTTTGTATGGAAATGATATTGATGATACAACTTCTCCAATAGAAGCCGGACTTGGTTGGATTACCCGATTTAATAACGATCGTAAATTTATTGACCGGGAATTTTTAACGATGCAAAAGAATGAGGGTGTAAAACGTAAACTTCGGGGATTTGTGCTGCTTGAGAAAGGTATCCCGCGACATGGATACGAACTTTCAAATTCAAATGGTGATAAAATTGGTGAAGTTACATCAGGAACAATGTCGCCGATTATTGAAAAAGGTATTGGACTTGGATATATATCAAGGGAATATACTGCAACCGGTACAGTAATAAATGTAAAGATTAGAAATAAGCTAATACCGGCTGAAATTGTTAAGTTGCCATTTATTTAATTTTGCTGAAAAATAGTGGTGTTTTTTAACAGAAAAAGTGCAATCTACGGGAGAATCAATAAATTTGTAAATTAAGGAGAAAAAAATAACACAAGACACCTTGTATAAGTTCAGGTTTAATCCTGATGATGATTAAAGAGGTTTAATAAATTTACCTAAAAGTTTTTTAGAATGAAAAAACACAATTTCTACGCCGGGCCTTCAATTCTGCCCGAATTTACCAAAGAAAAAACTGCCGAAGCGGTCATCAATTTTGCCAATACAGGACTTTCGGTAATGGAAGTTTCACATCGGAGCAAAGAGTTTGTTGCGGTGATTGAGGAGGCAAGGTCGTTGGTTAAAGAATTGTTACACATACCGGAAGGATATAGTGTTTTATTTCTACAAGGTGGGGCCAGTCTTCAATTTTTAATGGCACCCTATAACCTTATGGAAAAGAAGGCTGCATACTTGAATACCGGTTCATGGGCATCAAAGGCTATTAAAGAAGCTAAACTCTTTGGTGAAGTTGTTGAAGTTGCTTCTTCCAAAGATTCAAATTTCAATTATATCCCTCGCAATTATGCTGTGCCGGATGATGCTGATTATTTTCATATTACAACTAATAATACAATTTTTGGTACAGAACTCTTTACAGAACCGGATGCAGGAGTACCTTTGGTTGCTGATATGTCGTCAGATATATTTAGCAGGCCCGTAGATGTATCAAAATACAATCTCATTTATGCCGGAGCACAAAAAAATTTAGGTCCTTCAGGTGCTACTCTGGTGATCGTTAAGGATGAAGCATTGGGGAAGCTTACAAGGCCTATTCCTACAATGCTGGATTACAGGGTTCATGTTGGGCAGGATTCAATGTTTAATACACCATCAACGCTTGCAGTTTTTGGTTGTCTTCAGACACTAATATGGCTTAAAAATGCCGGGGGTGTTGAGGCAATTGAAAAAATAAATATAGAAAAAGCGAATGTATTGTATGGTGAACTTGAACGGAATAAATTATTTGTGCCAACAGTCTCAAATCCTGAAGACAGGTCAAGAATGAACGTTACATTTGTAATGTCACCTGAATATGCCGAACTTGAAAAAGATTTCCTTGATTTTGCTACCTCAAAAGGAATGGTAGGTATCAAAGGACATCGCTCAGTAGGAGGTTTTAGAGCCTCAATTTATAATGCCATGCCTTTGTCGAGTGTTAAGGCTCTTGTTGAAACGATGCAGGATTTTGAAAAGAACAAATAAAAAAATGCAGGTTCAACCTGCATTTTTTTTAAACCAGAACAAATTAAACCTTAATAGAAATTAAAATGAAACGTGCATGTAAATACTTATATCCAAGAGAATTGGGAGTTCCATATGATACGTTTGAAAATAAATAATTTTAATCTATGAAAAAAATTCTAATCGCTACCGAAAAACCATTTGCACCCATTGCAATAAAAAAGATCCGCAAGATTTTTGATAAAGCAGGTAAGAATTATGAGTTGAAAATATTAGAAAATTATCTGCAAAAAGATGAGCTGAAAGAAGCAGTTGCTGACGCTAATGCAATAATTATCAGAAGTGATATTATAGATGCAGAGATAATAAATGCTGCTTCCAATTTGAAAATTATTGTCAGAGCTGGTGCCGGTTACGATAATATTGAAATGGATGCTGCAACAGCAAAAGGTATTGTAGTGATGAATACTCCGGGACAGAATTCAAATGCAGTTGCTGAACTTGCCATTGGATTGGCTATTTTCGGGTTAAGAGAAATGTTTAGTGGAAAACCGGGAGGAGAATTACGGGGTAAGACATTGGGATTACATGGTTTTGGTTACGTAGCCAGAAATGTTTATCGAATTGCAAAAGCTTTTGGGATGAAAGTTATTGTTTATACCAGGTATAGTAAAACTGCTGCCATAGCAGCGGGATTGAAAGTAACGGGTTCTCTGGAGGAACTTTATGAGAAAAGTGATGTGGTATCGATTCATGTGCCTGCCAGAGGAGAACATATCAAATCAGTGAGCTATGAAGTGTTAAAACATTTAAAAGATGAAGCAGTTATTGTAAATACAGCTCGTAAAGAAGTAGTAAATGAACCTGATTTGATTCGGATAATGCAAAAAATGCCCGGAATAAAATATATGTCGGATCTTACCCCTGATAATAAAATTGAGTTTGAAGAGCATTTTAAAGGAAGGTACTTCTTTACCCCAAAAAAAGCAGGAGCTCAGACAGCTGAAGCAAATATTAATGCCGGTGTCGCTGCAGCAAGACAAATAGTTGATTTTTTTGAAAAAGGAAATGTTGAATACCAGGTCAATAAATGGTAATTATATTTCGTTGATATCAAACAATTACAATTTATTAAATTTACAATTTTTTCAAAACAGAAATTGTAGAATTTTTATATATCAAAATTAAGAAATGGCAATAGTAAAACCTTTTAGAGGGTTACGTCCTCCAAAGGAGATCGTAAAGGAACTGGCATGTTTGCCCTATGATGTAATGAATTCTGAAGAAGCAGCCGTAATGGCTCATGGAAATGAAAAATCATTGCTTCGGATTACCCGTGCGGAGATAGAATGTCAGGAGGGTGTTGATATTCATTCGGAGACTGTATATCAAAAAGCTGTAGAAAATTTTCTAAAGTTTCAGGAGAAAGGTTGGTTGGTTCAGGATTCATACCCCAGGTATTATATTTATGCTCAAACTATGAATGGACATACTCAATATGGAATTGTGGGAGGAGCTGCCTGTGCCGATTATGAAAATGGTATCATAAAAAAACATGAACTTACCAGGCCTGAGAAAGAAGAAGACCGTAGTGTACTGACACGTTGTTTAAATGCCAATATAGAACCTGTATTTTTTGCCTATCGCGCTGTTTCAGAAATTGATGCCATTGTGGAAAGAATTACTGCCGGAGAGCCGGAATATGATTTTATAGCTGAGGACGGATTTGGCCATAGATTCTGGGTTGTAGCAGATGAATCAACAAACAGAACCATCGAACAACTTTTTAAAGACAAAGTCCCATATACTTATGTTGCTGATGGTCATCACCGAACTGCCGCTGCCGCTCGCATTGGCCTGGAGAGAATGAACCAGAATCCAGACCACACAGGGAAGGAGGAATATAACTTTTTTATGGCAGTACATTTTCCTGATAACCAATTGCAGATAATTGATTATAACAGAGTAGTAACAGACTTAAATGGATTGTCAGATGATGCCTTTATATCTAAATTAGAAGAATCATTTAAAGTTGAATTGAAAGGTGCTGATATATATAAACCAGAAAAGCTCCATGAGTTTAGCATGTATTTATCTGGCAATTGGTACAAGCTTATCGCAAGAGAAGGTACATATGATAATGATAATCCCATCGGAATTCTTGATGTTACTGTTTTATCGGAGCAGGTTTTAATCCCATTGCTTAATATTACCGATTTACGTACATCACAACGGATCGATTTTGTTGGTGGTATTCGTGGCTTAGAGGCATTGCAAAGACGTGTTGATTCAGGAGAAATGAAAGTTGCTTTTGCGCTGCATCCAGTTTCAATGCAACAGCTTATTAATATTGCAGATAGTGGAAATATTATGCCACCTAAAACTACCTGGTTTGAACCCAAACTCCGTTCGGGCCTTGTTATTCATACCCTTTAAACCAACTCATACTTTGCATGTGTCAAATTATAGGTATATGCAAAGTATGGTTAAATATTCATAATTAATCTTATTCTTATATCGCTTTTCTGTTAATATACAGAAACTGAGATAATGGTAGAATGAATTTTAAAATCATCAGTTAGTTATTCATTTTGCCAATTTTTATATTCATTTTTAAGTTTCATTATTTTTCTCGCAATATTCCGTAATTTCAGCTTTTCAAAAATAATTGCATAATGGATATTGAAAATATTACACTTGCCAGCATATATAAAAGAAAGAAAACAGACCGGGATATTTTTCAGGAATTGATGCCCACCAAGGTAAAGGAAGTTTTGTTGGTTGCAACACTTTATGATTCATTTACAATAGTAAGGGAAGGTCAGTTTAGTGATAAGATATTTGGCGAATACCTTCAGCTGAATTTATATGCAGCACCACGTTTTACAAGTGTTAACTCCTCCGAAGATGCATTGTTGATGCTGGAACACAATGATTTCGATCTTATCATTGTTATGGCCGGGTTAGATAAGGATGCAGCGATTCTTATGGCCCAGGAGCTGGGTGAACTGCGGCCCCGGATACCCTTATTATTATTGGTAAATAATAATTCAGACCTTCGATATTTCCAGGCTGAAGGAAGAAAAATAGATTTTATTGACAGAATCTTTGTTTGGAACGGCAACTCTAATGTATTTCTGGCAATGATAAAATATATTGAAGACAAGAAGAATGTAGCACTTGATACCCAGAATGGAAACGTCAGGGTGGTATTGCTTGTGGAGGATAGTATTCAATATTACTCCCGCTACCTGCCTATGCTGTATACGACAATTATGACTCAGACACAGATATTGGTACAGGAAGATGCCAAAGATGAGTTGCATAAAATATTAAAAATGCGTGCCCGTCCGAAAGTATTGCTTGTTGATACCTATGAGGAAGCAGTACAAATAATTAATAGCTATCGTCGCTACATACTTTGTGTTATTTCGGACGTAAAATTTGAAAAAGACGGAGTAGATGATGAAGATGCCGGTATTGAATT
>DASRQG010000346.1:0-2629 GCA_035645995.1 Mariniphaga sp.
GGACTGAATGGATCATTGAGCAGGCTAACCGTATGCCGCCTATCTACCCGATTATGAAAGAGGATGGAAGCTACAACTACCCGAGCGGTAGTAACTCCAACGGGTTGCAGCGACTGATGGATGGTGGCTATCGTTCAAATGCCAATGATGAATTATTGGGTACCGTGCGTGCTGAGTGGGATATTTTCAAGGGTTTCAAGCTTACAGGAAGTGTGGGCGGACGTGTATGGAACAATAATATGCGCGAGAAGAGAATTGCTTTTGAGGGTACAGGTGATGCAGAGAATAAACTTACTGCACAGTTTTACCGTTCAAAAAATATTACTACCAACCTGATGGCATCATATAATACTCAAATTGGAAAACATTCTATCGGAGGATTAGCAGGTTTTGCTTATGAGGGATTTAATGATTTTCAGTTTACTACCAGTAGAATTACAGAAGATTCTAAGTTTGATGTTTTTGTTGGTGAACAATCGGGTGATGATATAAGAAACTCAGGAGGTGCCGGCGACTGGTCGATATACTCCGGTTTTGCAAGAGCAAATTATAATTATGATGAGAAATATTTGTTGGAATTTAATATAAGAAACGATTACTCTTCCTATTTTTCTAAAGGTAACCGGTCGGGACTATTTCCTTCACTATCGGCAGGATGGCGTATTTCTGAAGAGGATTTCTGGAATGATGCAACTGCTTATGTGCCATCATTAAAATTAAGAGGTTCATGGGGATTGGTTGGAAACAACAGGATTGGTGCTTATCAGTATATGAGAACTGTTTCTACAACAAACGGTATCAGCTTTGGTGATAATGTGGTTGAGACTGCCTATTTCTCATCTGCTAATCCTGATATTAAATGGGAGACTACCAGAATGGCCAATATAGGTGTTGATCTTGGTCTGCTTAACAACAATTTAAACGTCACATTTGACCTGTTTAATAATCGTACCAACAATATTTTGGTAAATCTGCCTGTTCCCGGGTTGTTTGGTTTTGGTGCACCGATACAAAATGCGAGTGTGGTTGAAACAAAAGGTTGGGAGTTGGCGCTTAACTACCGACTGACAACAGGTAATGTTGCTCACAATATTTCAGGAAATATATCAGATAGTTTTAATGAGGTAATAGATAACAGGGGTACTGAAATTATTGGAGGATATGATGTTCAGACAATAATTAAAGAGGGATATCCTCTCTTCTCATACTATGCTTATCGCGCTGACGGATTCTTCAAGAATGAAGAGGAGGTAGCAAAAGGTCCGCACCTTGAAGGAATCACTCCTAAACCCGGTGATATAAGATACCTGGATAAGAATGGTGATGGAGTAATCAATCCTGATAATGACAGATTTATTGTTGGTAATGATTTTCCAAGATATACGTTTGGATTTTCTTACGGACTTGAGTTCAAAAACTTCTACTTCTCTATGTTATGGCAGGGGGTTGGAAAAAGAAGTAAATGGATGAGAGGTGAGTCTGTTGAAGCATTTCACAATAATAACGAAGGTCCTTTACTTGATTTTCATATTGATCGCTGGACACCTGCAAATCTTGATGCAACATATCCCAGACTTACAATGGGAAGTGAATCTGCCAATAATGCCGCAAAATCTGATTTCTGGATTCAGGATGCAAGCTACTTACGTTTGAAGAATGCACAGATTGGATATGTTATTCCACAAAAGTGGGTGAATAATATCGGGATTCAGAATATGAGACTATTTGTAAGTGCACAAAATCCATTAACATTTACCAAAATGAAAGGAGGATGGGATCCCGAGTATACTGCAGACGGTAGTGGACGTGCTTATCCTGTCTCTTCTACGTACTCTTTTGGTTTAAATATTAATTTTTAAAAAGAACCAATATGAAAACAATTATAAGATCATTATTTATATTTTCTCTATTAATATTTGGTGCGGTTTCCTGCATCGGATTAGATACTGTTCCGTATGACAGGGAGTCGGATCTGACTTTCTGGGATGAGGATGAAGGGGCGGCACTTAAGGCTCTTAATACATGTTACACATATTTAGCAAGCATTGAGGAGCTTATGTATAGTGAGGCGATGACCGACAATGCCTATACCAAGCAGCCAAATGATGCTACTCAGAATATTGGCAACGGGTCATACTCAACTGCAGATCCTTATGTAAGAAATGTGTGGAACAGCAGATATACAGGTATACGCATGTGTAACCAGCTGCTGGAAAACATCGACCGTGTACCTAACTTATCATCTGAACTGAAAAACAGATACATTGGTGAGGCAAAGGCAATTCGTGCCTATCACTACTATGAGCTTTACACTAAGTTTGGTGATGTTCCTTATACAACAAACGTACTTTCAATCGAAGAGAGTATGGCTATTGAAAGGACAGCAAGGGCAACTGTTGTCAGCAACATTCTGAGCGATCTTGATGAAGTTATTTCAGGAAAATATCTGCCGGAGTCGTACGATGCCAACAACAGTGGTCGCATTACCCATTGGGCAGCAATGGCTATCAAGGCAAAGATTCATCTATTTGAGGGCAACTGGACAGAGGTTCGTGATCTCACATCTCAGATAATGAATAGTGGTGATTATACTCTTTTTGCAAGCTATCCTGGACTTTTCGAGATAGCA
>DASRQG010000347.1:0-2026 GCA_035645995.1 Mariniphaga sp.
AGTTTTTTCTGTAAATTGCAGAGATTATTCGACAAACAAAAATAAAATACCTTTATCTACCATCGGGATGTGAAATTATCTATAGAAATTTAAATTTTAGTTCACCATTTCAAGTTGAGCAAGATAATCATGATGAGGGCCTTTCTCCACCAACTTACATTTTAATCCTAATAATTTGGCTATACTTTTTAAAATTTCGAAATCGACAAACAACCAGTTAAATGAAGATTTATGATCTTTATAAATTACTGTATATTCCATTTCACCAAAATAATTATCATTTGATAATTCCACCCAAATAGAACCATCTTCCTCCTCAAATAGATATTTTATATCTGAAGAATCGATTAAAATACTTCCGGTGGGGGTCAATAATGATTTCAAATGAAGCAACAATATTTTTAAACCTTCCAATGTGCCACCAATTCCAGTCCCATTCATCAATATCACTATAGTATCATAACTTTGACCTGAAAATTCGTAAATATCTGAACATATTACCTGCCGAACATTCCTTTCTTTTATAACAGAAGTTGCCAGAGGTGATGCCTCCAATGCTGTTACATTGATCCCTCTGTTTTGCAAAATTAAGCTATGACTGCCTGCACCCGCACCTACATCCAAAACATTTCCTACACATAAATCCATGGCTGTTTTCTCTAAGGCAGGCATTTCTTCCTCATCTCTGAAAAAATATTTGGGATCGATACGCTCATCTTCTGTATAATTGGTATGTATAATAATTTCATCGGCTTGTTTAAAATGATGGTAATCATAAATAGCCTTTCCTATTGGATCTTCCATATGATTTGTTATATAAATGATGATTGCGACAAATCATTTTTAGGCTGGTAATGTCGTTTTAACCAGCTGGCAAGACCATCTAAGCCAGGGAACAAAACCCGTTCAGTTATGTTTGCCTGATCCAGTTTATCACGGATTTCCCATTTCAAATTTGCCGGAATGATAATCCTGCGAAACAGATCAGGATGCTCCGTCAGCCAATCATCAAGAATTGCAGTCGCATTTGTCATAATCGAAAATAAGGCAAATTGGTTTACAATACGTTCATCAAGTGATGGTGGTTCAAAAAACAATACATGCCCTTCTCCTATGTGTTCATCAAACTTTTGCAGAGAAAGAAATTCTGATTCAAGCATTTCTACTGTAAAAGCATTACATTTTTCTTTTTTAAGAAGCTTGTTTAAAGGTTCGGGCATTAACCTGTTCACTTTTACAAAATCTACCTGCCAAATGACACCATCACAATCAAACTTCTCGGTATTAGTGGTAGCAAAATGAAGTGCCACAAATGGTGAGTATGTCCAATCGAGTAATCGTGTAGTAAGGCCATGATGCTGTGCAAGCACCAATGATCGTAAATGCGTGTTAGTTAGCTGAGGTTCATTGGTTCGTGCATATTTTCTGAAATTCCGCAAAAGATGATATTCGAGTTCAGGATGATTCCCGCAATTTCGAAGAAAGCTATTCTTTAATTGATATCTGCAATCGGACAAACCCCTAAACGCATAATCACTTCTGTACCTCCCCATTTCAGGTTTCCATGAATCATAATAAACTTCATCAATTAATTGATTCCACGATTCAACGACAACATCATTAGATGTAATTTTACAATCCATATTTTAAAAACTCCTATATTAGTCCTAAAATAAGAAAAGATTTTTCTGGCAGATTTGTTTTGACTGATATTTGATATAATACTTTAAACATTCATTGTAAATTTGATAATATTTTGTCAATTATTTTACTAAACGAATATTGTAAAACCACTAAATAAGAATATTGATGCAAGTTAGAAACTATTTTTTGATTGTTTTGATGCTCTCTATGATTTCCACTCTCGGATATGCACAGAACAAAAAGAAGTTACAATTTAACAACAACGGAAAATTTAAAATTGCGCAATTTACCGATATTCATTATAAACCTGGTAATCCGGAATCAGATCCATCGGTTGAACTTATCAGAAAAATTATAAATACAGAGAAGCCTGACCTGATAA
>DASRQG010000348.1:0-2924 GCA_035645995.1 Mariniphaga sp.
GTGCATATTCATATTGTGAGGGAATGACGGGTATCTCATCTTCCTTCAGGTTTCTGAAAAACTGCCTTACTTCGGCAGGGGTAACAGTCACATCCTCAATAATTTTATTCCGCATCTGTGAGCTCATAAGCTGATCGCGCACTACCTGTCTCATCTCAGCTCTTACATCAGCTAAGGGTTTCTTGAAGAAATTTTCCACTGCACGCTCTGACCCAAAGTGTGCAATATACATTTGCAGTTGACCGTCCATCTGTTGGTTTACCTGGCTGTCGGTAACATTAATCAATGTGTCCATTTCTGCCTCAGCAATCAATAGCTTGTCGATTAGGAAATTCTCAAGAATTTCGCATTTTTGATCACCATCCGAATTAATCCCCTGAGCCTGTTGGTCGATATACATTTTTTCAATGTCTGACTTCAGGATTACATTTCCTCCAACAATCGCTACTATCTGGTCTATAACTTTATCCTGTGCGGCAGCATTAAACGCAAACATTACCATTAAAGCAATAATAGCTGTTTGCATAATTTTATTACGTTTCATTTAATTCTGAATTATATATTTTAAAACTGTTTCTGTTAATTCCTTCCTGGTATATATTATTTTCAAGGTTCTTCAGGAACTCCATTTTCCTGCGGTTTAAAATAAGATTCTTGATATCTTGCCTTACAAACTCTTCCGGCGACTGTTCATTCCGGAGCAAATAGTCATGAATAGCAACTAAATAATAAAAACTTGAATCCTGATATTCAATATATTTATTGTTTCTCAAAAACTGCTCCATGTTTTTTATCGTCGTAGGGATGTTGTTCATAACACGTTCAACATCTACCCATTGTTCGGTAAATATATCAAAACCTTTCGCATATTGCAGGCAATAGTCCCTTATTTCGTCAATCCCTTCCTGCGTTGAGTTACTACTCATTTTTTTTAGTTCCTCCGGATTTGCAAATTCAGCCGGAATTTTAATATATATTGCCTTAACTATATTCGTGTTTAATTTAAAGTTTTCCAGATAGTCATTATAATACTTCAGAATTTCCGCCTTGCTAACTGTAGTATCCATCCGTTGAGCCATTAATTCATTTTTATACCTGAAAATAATTAATGAATTTCTATATTCCTCCAGTTCCCTGTTTACATTTTTTAATTCAATTGAAAGGTTTTCTTCTGCCTTTTTTAACATTAATTCCTGTCTTATCCACTTCCTGATATAATCTTCAGCAAATACAGCACTGTCTTTATCATCTATTTCATCAGGAACTACAGCTGCTATTTCAGAAAGAAGCAGTTTTTTACTCCCGACCTCGGCAATAACTTTATCCTCCGTACGGTTATTGTCCTTGCAACCATCATTCAATATTGCAATAAGGAGAATTATAATATTATACAGAACCTTCTTATACATGTGCTATTTTCTTCAGTAACCTTCTGTTTGTTTTTATCTTATATTTTCTACGAAGTGATTTAACCCATTTTTTTTCTAAATGATCCTGGTATTCTGAGATGAATAATCCTTTACCTTCATCCAATGATTTAGGTTGAGGTTTAATAATCTTACCCCTTACGAAAGTTAACTCCGGATCGAAGGTTGAATCAAGTTTTTTATTCCAGACATAGTAATCAACTATTGGATTTGTTCCAGGTTCCCATGCCCCTCTTTCAATTTTTATTAGTTCTTTATCGGTGTTAATTATTTCCTGCACTTCTTCGCAGGGGATGCCTTCTGAAAAATACTGCTCAGCCAAATTACGTACCTCAGTTGTTTCGCACTTAATGATCAGACCGCTGAATCGTTCTCCCCATTTATGTTTTTTTCTGTTCGATTCATAAAATTTTTGTAGTCCTACACTATCTTCTGAAGCCTTTTTCCATACCATTTCTTCCATAATGTTAAAAAAAAGGATTCCATCATGATATTCCTGCATCAGATATTTGAATTCAGGATACTTTTCTTCAAGAATTGCATTTTCATATTCAATTATTTCATGTATACACCAATCCTTGAAATACTCATCAAAATTTGACTTTTTATTATTTGCAATTAAATAACTTTTAAAGTCATTTAGAAAGAATTCTTTATCTGCAAATGTAAAAAGTTTAAGGTTATTATCATTACTATCAAAATTGCTCAATGAAGCCAACTGGTTTACATTTTCTTCCTCTTCCTGATATCCATACGCTTCCTTTAGCTTTTCTACGAAGACTTTTGTTGTACTTAAACTTCGTTCAGGATCTTTTTTTAACCGAGTTTCAATTTCCGGTCTGATTTCTTCAAATGATGGAACTGGTTTATGATCGATCCGACGGATGATATGAAATCCAAATGGTGTTTCAACCGGTGTTGATATATCTCCATCATTTTTCAATTTAAAAGCCGGTTCTGCCAGTTCTGGTATCATTCCTCCTGAGGAAAACCATGGTAGTTCTCCTTTATTTGCAACCGAACGTTTATCATCTGAATGACGTTCAACCAATTCTTCGAAAGGCACTCCCCGAATCAACTTTTGGTATATTGAATCAATTTCAGCTTTTAGTTCTATTTTATCAATTGTACCATGGCGGGGAAACATTTTCATGATATGTGCCACCTTTATTTCCCCCCGATTTTCTCTAATATCATGAACTCTGATCAGGTGGTAACCAAATTTTGTGCGTACTGGTTCTGATATTTGACCAACCTCTGTTTTAAAAGCAGCATTTTCAAAAGGTGCCACCATTTGAAAGGCAGAAAAATATCCCAGATTGCCATTGTTTGTTTTAACCGACGGGTCTTCACTGTATTTTAGGGCAGCTTCATTAAATTCAAGTCCATTTCTGATTTCCTGCCTTACCCTGTTAGCTTTTTCCAGTACAAATTCTTCCTGCTTAGCAGTAGCTTCAGGAGGAAGTCTGAAAAGTATGTGACTGGCATTTAATTCCA
>DASRQG010000349.1:0-2780 GCA_035645995.1 Mariniphaga sp.
TGTTCTTCAAAATCTTGCCGGAGAATGGTTTAGTAATGTATCAAAAAAACAGATTACTCCACCGGAAAGAAAGATACCACAGGGTTCGGTGATTGATAAGCCCATTGATCAGGTTCAGAAGAAACTTAACAGGGCAAACATAGAAGTTGTCAGTGTTGAAGAATACGATCCTGTAAAAGCAAAACTAAATCTGAAAAATTTTGCATCTGCACCAACTAACCTGAAAGAAAACTCAAGAGTGGTACTCTTCCAGGAAAATGGCAAAGTAAAATATTATGCGCTTGCAGAAAAAGGACCTGCCGGAGTTGAAGACCTTCGTTCAAAAATATTTGTACAGACTGAAAGAATTACTGAAGTTGCAAATTTACAGGAAACAAAAAATGCCGAAATAAAAGGTCTGCATGACGAAGTGGTGAAACTAAGAGATCAATTGGAAACAGTAAAAATTGAAGATCTTAGAACAAAAGTAAATACACAGGAAACCCAAATTGCTGAAGTAAAAGGATTGCAGGATGAAGTTGCCCGATTAAAAATGCAACTACAAACCTCACAAGAAGAACAAAAGAGAACCATCGCTGAAAGAGATAGAGAAATCGCAAGTTTACAAGCATCTGTAAAAGAATTCAGAAAGGTGAGTACAGATCTTACTGCCCTCCGCAAGCAGGTTAATTTGTTAAGAAGAGGAGGGAATTCATGATATAATCTGAATCTATTTATTCCGGTTCACTAAAATATCAATAAATAGTAATTTATCCGATGCAGGTTCTTTCAAAACAAAAGCAATCAGGGAAAGACAGCAATGACAGATCATCGGTACAAAATCAAAAAACAAATGGTTTTGATTACCGTCAGATTACTGCTTACCCTACACAGGATATTGATGGAAAATACTCAACACAAAATAAAGGGATTAACAACTTTTCGCATAACTTTAATAACACACCCCTTTTTCCTGAGCAGTCAACTTTTATTCAGACTAAAAGAAATTTCGGCCATCCTAACGACATGTACGAAGAGGAAGCCGATAAAATTGCAGAAAAAGCAATTCATTCCTTTAACTCGGAGCCGATAAAAGGAAAAATTAATAAAAATAAAGAAGAGGAAGCATTTCAGGCAAAGGCTTTGGCAAGTCGTATTACACCAATAAGTCATCAGCAGTCGCATACAGGCATTAGGGATATGTCAGGAATAAAACAGAAAAAAGCTGAAATGGATGCTCCTGCAAATACCCCCTCCTTCCACAGCAGGTTAAATGGAAATCAGAATGATGGTTCACCGTTACCTCCCCAACTAAATCGTTTAATGAGTCATTCTTTTGGTACAGATTTTAGTCATGTGCGAATTCATAACAACAGCAACTCCTATCAAATGAACCGCGAGTTGCAGGCTAAAGCTTTTACAAACGGTTCTAATATTTATTTCAATCAGGGGAATTATAATCCCTGGTCAAGAGAAGGACAGCTTCTGCTTGCACATGAATTAACCCATACAATCCAACAGAATTTAGGACAACGTCATTCCAATGTTATTCAAAAAAAAGATGAAGATGAAGAGATGCGCTCGTATCCTGTTAAAGTTCCACCGGGATTATCTTCCGAACTTGAGCTTGATCGTTATGCAGAGGTTTTGATTTTTGGAAGAGAAATTAACTTAAAATGGAAAGTTTTAAACCTGAATGTTTCC
This sequence comes from Mariniphaga sp., assembly GCA_035645995.1. Lineage (GTDB taxonomy): Bacteria > Bacteroidota > Bacteroidia > Bacteroidales > Prolixibacteraceae > Mariniphaga. Next base: position 1,684 of record DASRQG010000349.1, read on the forward strand.
AAGCTGGTAGGAAAAACAATTAATTATAATTATTCAACCTATCAAATTCAAAAATTTGGAGGCAAAAAAAACGCTGCACCTCCACCCGCAAAAAATAAAGCTTATAGTGAACTTGAACAGAAAAAACGGGAAGAAATTAATGCAGAAATAGACCGGAGGTACTGGAGTGAGACGCATTATCCTGAAGGCGAAAAAATTAATAAAACAGAGGCTGCAAAAATTAATATGTGGAATGTATACCGCGATCAAGTTGTAGCTGAACATAAGCGCGTGCAGGAAATTCCCGAGCATATTAAAAAATTCCTGGAAGGAGGACAAAAAGAATTAAATCCATCAGATTACAAACAAATTCTTCGAATCTACGATAAATTAACCCCGGCGCAGTGGGAAGATTATATGAACCGGGTAAATGCTTCAACTGATGATTTGGATAAGCTGGAAGAATCGGTACAAAAATTTAAAGAAAAACTTGAAGCAAGAAAAGAGGAAAGAGCTAAACGGGATTATGTTGTCACCAAATTGAATAACCTTGAAGATGTTTATAAACTATATAAAAAATATCAAAGAAATAAGCACTTAAAGTACGGTGATGTAATTGACACGCCAGGAGGTGGAACACGTCATATACCAGCCTCTGAGGAAACAGTGAAGTGGATCAATGACATGGAGCAACAAATTCTGGATGCATTGAAACGAAATGGAATTGACAGCATTCCTGAATTTGAAAAATTCATGCGTGACTATGAAGAAGGATTCAGAACTGAAACAGTGGCAATCGCCAACGACATGCTCGATTACTATGAACATTTACTTTATCAGGAAGAAAAGAAATACAAGGATGACAATAATGTTGATGCTCTTTACAATCAATTAGGCGGCATCAGGACCCGTTTTCAGGCAGTGGAAAACATAAATGCTGAGTTATCTGAAATATACAAGGAACGTAATAGAAGAAGAACTCCCAATGATTTTACAAATAAGGAACCGGCCGAAGAGAAAAAAAGAAGAGAAGAATTAATGGCTGAAGGGAAAGCACATGTTGAAGCAGCTACAGAAGAAGCAGGGAGAATAAGTATTACTGATCCTCTGATGCGTGA